>JANTFQ010000098.1 GCA_024763405.1 Calditrichaceae bacterium | reverse complement strand
CATCTCCACTTAAAGAAGAGATGATGGTCTCTACCGTTTTTCCCTGAATTAAATCCACCGCCGAGGTGGAATTATGATTGGCATTCGCGACAAATAAACGGCTGTCATCCCGCGAAAGCAGCAGTTCACAGGGATGGCTTCCGGTTCTGAATACAGCTCCCGTTTTAAACACTTCCAGATTTATTTCACGAACAAGCCCTTTTTCCCACACCGAGACATAGGCTTTATTCTGTTTATGATTGATTTGCACATCATAACATTTACCGCCCATGTCGAGCGAATCCAACACTATATTTTGATCCGGGTCCGCCAAATATAGCCGCCCGCTGTTCCGGGAAACCGCCAGCAGTTTGTTTGCTGTTTCCCAGAAAGCCAGCCCGCTCACCGAAATCTTTCCTCTTTTACCACCGTGCTTAAGATACAGCGTATCCGGCGTACTCAGATGACCATCTGAAAATGGGAATATAAGAACCACATCATCATTTCCGGCAGAAACAAACAATTGGTCCCCCCCGGTGTTCCAGGCCAGGCCACGCCAGGCATTATGCAGAGGAAAGCGCTGCACTTCTTTAAGCTCCGCAAGGTCCACCAGCGAAAGAGAGGCCGGGCCGGCGCCGTTATTTGTGGTCACAGCATATTTTTCATCTTTCGATACCAGCATATTTAACGGCAATTCTCCAACCTGAACATGTTCCCCTGCCGGCGTCAGTTTCCAGCCATTTGGCAGCAGAGTGAACGATTTATACCGCCCGGGAATAGTTTGCTTTTGATGAGAAATGGTAAAACATTGCTGGAGCAACAGTACCGAAAAAACGGCTGTAAATAGTATTTTTAAATATTGTTTCATTTTTTATTCCTGTCTTTATACCGAGAACGTAGTTGAATCATGTTTGTTTGATTAGGAGAAAATGCTAAATGAAAGGGAATTGTGCAAGCACTAAACCACACTAAATAGGTATATAAAAATGGAATAAATACGTTGGATGATAATTACGGTTGCCATCAAATTTAATAGCGGAGAGGGTGGGATTCGAACCCACGGTACGCAGGACGCACACACGATTTCCAATCGTGCCGATTCAGCCAGCTCTCGCACCTCTCCGAAAATGTTCAATATTTCAAAAAATTATAGTCTGCAATTAAAAAGCCACACACGATTTCTCCCGAAAATCGGGATGCCGATTCAGCCAGCTCTCGCACCTCTCCTTCATTGACATCCATTTAAACTACTGATTATCAGTAACTTACATACCTCTGGTTTTTGTTGATATTTAGACCAAAAACTGATTTGGGTTGCAGGGTTGCACCTAATCTGCAACCCACACACACGACATAACATCGTTGTATGTTTGCGTAATAAAACAGTAGTGTTGTCAACGGCTTTTCAATGAACAGAATATTGTTTACTGTAATTTTAAATATAAGTAATTTAAGTATAAGTTTTCAAGTATAGTTTTCTAAAAGTCATATCGAATTATTTCCGAAATACCAATTTTAGAGAAGTATCGTCGATAATATAGAAAAACCTAAAAAGTACTCCATTACTATAATATGCCGAGCTTTTGTAAGATAGTTATCCAGGGCTTTTAATTACACCTAAATTGCTCAAGAGATAATGGATACGCTCATAGGCATCCCGTTGAATACGTTCTCTTTCTTCAGAGTCTTCAATTCCCTCAAAATCGGCAATGTGCTTAGGGCCGATGTGTTCCGGTGATGCAAACTTCTCAGCTATTTTAGATAATCCTTCTGAAACTAACTTGTTAGTAGTATAGGGCCGGAATTCTTCAACTAAAGCTTTGAGTCCGCCGGGATGATGCTTAAGGCAAAAGAGAATATCCCAGGCATCTTTCTCTTTCAGACGGCCGGCCATGGCCATTCCTTTCATAATGATAAAGGGTACAACAGCCGTAATTTTGAATTGCACTCTGTCTTTGCCCCCGCCTGGCAGCTTACCTTCGATATCCACTTCCTTAAATTGTTCAAAAGCTAAATCACTGCCTCGTGCTTTTCGTGCTCTTAAATCCTGAACTTTTTGTGTACGGTGAGATTTCCCCGTACCTCCATATTCACCGGATAATAAATCTACATGAACGATTATGGGACTGCTACCGGACATCGGAACTTCTCTGTAAAATATGAATGGCTGTTTATCGTCTGGCTTATAACCATGGTCTATTAATATTTGTAAAATGGTTTGGTAAGTATCCATATCTATTAAGTTGTGATTAAAAGCTAAGTCAATATCAGTCGTTCCAATATATTCATCTGCTGCTTCGGGATAGAGTAGAGGAGGCACCGAGCCGCCCACAATCACTAAAGCATCTTTGAAGCCGTCTAAGATATGAATTAATTCAATAAGAACAGAAGCAGCGGCTTCTACTTCCCGCTGTCCATAATTTACTTTTAAGACCATTGTGCTTTGATTACCTTTTCTAATAAAAACTGTGCCGCTTCTTCGCCTCGTCCTTTATTATTAATTAAGTCCAAATATAACTGAATAGGTGATACAACCGGCAGGCCGTCATATTCTTTTAAACCATAGAAAACACCTTGATCATACGGAAGTAAAAGTGTCACATTAGGGCCGCTGGGAGCCGTCTTCATTTCAAGTGCATCTTTTAAAAATTCAATATCTGTATCAATATAAGCATAAGTGCGCTTGAATCGAGTATAAGGCGCCACACGCGATGCACCGGAAAACATAGTAAGTGCATAAGGGATGTTATTTTCGCGGCAATAATCCGCAATATCCTGTTCAATGGTTTCGGGTGATTTAAGAGAGTATAAGTTGTAAACTTTATTCCTGGAATACCGGTACTGCTTTTGCCATTCATCAAGTAAATCGGTCCAGTTTAAAAGTTGAAAGCCACTGCGTCCTACACTTATCCATTCCATCATATCTAAGCGCTGCTTTACTTTTGATACCATTCCCTGGCTAACATTAGCTTCTTTGACCAGTTTTTCTGTTTTCCAGGTCATATTGGGGTTGTTCAATAAAACACGCAGCACGCGCTCTGCTTTGGGATAATTAAGTGATTTAAGCAGTTTGTTCTCAATCTTCGTATTAGGCTTACCTTCTTTCTCTATATAAACTTGTTGGAAAGCAAGATAACAATTCCCGGATAAATCGATATAACCAATACCTCCCTCTCTGCAAATATCAGCTGATCTCTGCGAAATAAAGGGGGCGACAATAAGGCCGTACGTATTTGGCACATAATCCAAATAACGCAATAGTTGATTTACCGCATCGCGAATGAATCGCGGTTCTCCATTACTTTTAACCTCAACAACTAAATCGGGATAGCTGCCGGGTCCTTCCAGCTTCACCCATAGATCTGCCTGTACTTTATCTTGCTTGAACTCACTAAGAATCTCTTTAATACTTAGAAAAGAGAGGTTATTCAGGCAGTTTCGGATTGCTGATTCGGCTTGACTAATTAGATTGTTATTTCCCATTTTCACTCATTTGATTGTTTTTACCGCTCGGTTAAATGGAATATACAATGAAAATAGTAGAAATCAAGCACATTTTCATTATAACGTTTATATTCACCATTCGGTGAATATGGTTAAAATAGTGAAAACCAATTAACAGGATAAGTGTTTTTCTCCATACATAATGAACGTACATCAAAACAGATGCGGCATTACCAGGTTATATAGTTCACATCCATACTTGATATGCAAATTCGATGCAAATAGACTTAAGTTACATAAATACAGATAATTCTGTTTTGATTATTTGAATTATTAAATATGCTTAAAAGGTACTCCTGTAAATGCATAAATGATTCTCCTATTACGCACATCTTAAAAAAAGCCTTATATAGGCCAAAAAACTTTTCCCCCAATATATTGAATACTATATATGAAAAACGTTTTTTATAGTTACATTTCCACTGCTATAAAACAAAACCGCAATATACGTACTGTTTTGTACCAAGCCTTTGAGAGAAATCCCTTTATCCCTCAAGTGACAGCTGAATAGTTACCATAAACGATGGGGCGAACAAAGCCCACCTCAATCTTTAGCAATACGTCTGCCAGACCTTAAACAAATGGAAAAGTGATTTTCTTACGCTAAATTACCCACACAAAACGAGAAAGAACCTGTTGTTTGTATGGTAATTCATCCTCAGGAAATTAATTTTGCCATTGATTTCCTCAGACAAATGTAGAATCAATACTTTACCATACCAAATATTAACGTACAAATCGTTTAAAGTGTATATGGTATTCGGGGAAACGAAATACATACAAAACGCGTGCGCAACTCTGAAAGAGTTGAAGTTCGCTACTGTCTGTTCATCAAAGGGAAAATACCCGTCAACTGCTTCGCAGATACGGGAATGAAAATCTGATTTCGAAGAAATATTTTAATTCTCTTCTTCAAACTGATGCAATTTATTACGCAGGGTACGTACGGTTATGCCGAGCAATTCAGCGGCTTTTGTCTTATGATTATTGGTTTCTTTGAGGGCCGAGTAAATCATACGTTTTTCCATTTCCGCCAGCGGCATTAACGGAGTATCCGTTTCCTCTACCGAAGTGCTTTTCGGCTGATTCATTTCCAGCACCACATGCTTATCGAGTATCACATCTTCCCTTGCCGAATACAATACCGCCCGCTCAATAAGATTTTCCAGCTGACGGATATTACCGGGCCACTGATAAGCCATCAGCCGTTCCATTGTTTCAGGAAGTATTTCTTTTTTTGCTACCTTATATTTTTCTGAGAACACCGTTAAGAAATGCTCGGTCAGCAAAGGCAAATCATCCTTGCGTTCCCGTAGAGGCGGTACGGTAAGCGGAAAGACATTAAGACGGAAGAATAAATCTTCTCTGAATTTTGATTCTTCAACTAATTTTTCCACATCACGGTTTGAGGAAGCAATCACTCGTACATCAATCGGAATTTCCACGGTACTCCCGACACGGGTAACCCGCATTTCCTGAATCACACGAAGCAGTTTAGCCTGCATCGAGTACGGAATTTCCGTAATTTCATCGAGCAGCAGGGTACCGCCGTCACATTCTTCAAAGATCCCTTTCTGCGCTTTGTAAGCGCCGCTAAAGGAGCCCTTTTCATGGCCGAACAACGTACTTTCGAACAGGGTTTCCGGAACAGCCGCACAGTTTATTTTAAGAAAGGGTTTCCCCGCCCGGCTGCTGTTATCGTGCACCGCCTCCACAGTCAGCTCTTTCCCGGTGCCGCTTTCGCCCCGAATAAAAACCGGTGCATCACTTTTTGCAACGATTTCAATGTTGTAAATCAATTCTTTCATACCGGGGCTGGATCCAACGAGTTGCGATTGCAGCTGGTGGCTCATCAGGCGCTGCTTTAAATTTTTGTTTTCCTCTTTGAGAGAAGAGAACTCAAAATAATGGGCAACACGGGATTCGATTTGGGTGATGGAAAATGGTTTTGTAATAAAATCATAGGCGCCGGTTTTCATCGCGTCTACGGCTGTTTCTATGGTGCCGTAGGCCGAAATTAAAAAGAAACCAATGTCCGGGTATTTTTTTTTCGCTTCTTTAAGAAGTTCATTACCCTTCATTCCGGGCATCATCAAATCGGAAATTATTAAATCAAAGGACTCATTGTTCAAAATATCGAGCGCCTGCTGACCGGAGTCTGCGGCTTCGACGGTGTATCCGGATGAATTAAGTGTTTCCTGCATTACCATCCGTAAATGTTCATCATCGTCTACTACAAGAATTCGCTTCATATATTCCCTGTTTTATACGCATATTTTGGTACTACCTCTTCTTCGGCAGAATTCGGCGAGAATTTAATTCAATTTTAGGGCGGATTTAAGAAGCAGACCCTTTTTGGCGGGCATAAGAGCTGAGGGCATCTGCATTTTTCAGGCGTTTAGACATATTTTTTTCTTTCGAGCCAAGAACGATACCGGCTTCTTCGGGGCGGATTTGTTCCAGGAGATTGGTCAGTCGCGCCACTTCTTCTTCCAGCTCGGAAATTCTTTCACGGAAATTTTGATTTTCCGTTTTTAGATTGATTTCTTTTTGTGCTCTTTCGGTGAGTGATACGACCTGATCAATCCGAAATGGTTTAATCATATAATGAAAAGAATACGCGCGCATGGCCTCTACTGCAAATTTTATATTATGATAACCGGTCATAATAATCACTACCAATGTATCATTTTGTTTACGCAGTTCCTGACCCAGCTCAATTCCCGTCATATAGTTCCAGCCCAGGTCTAAATCCAGCAGAGCAAAATCCAATAAACGGTGTTCAACCATTTTAAGCGCATCATCCGGATTTGAAGCGGCAATGACCTCAAAGTTTTCGGCGGCGAGTCCGTCGTGTATCATTTCCAAGACATTGGGATCGTCGTCAACAAGCAGAATTGTATTTTTACGCTCGGTCACTTTATTCTTTCATTAAATAGATTTCTTCAAATAATTTCATCCATAAACTCCGGATAATATCCACGGCATTATCGCCGGACTGCGGATAGCTGATACAGGTGTATTTAAGGGTTAAAAGCGGTAATTTTTCATCCACTCTGCAGATATTTTTAAGGTTTTCCTTTAGCTCACCCGCCAGAGCTTCCACCTCGAACAATCCGGCTCCGCTGTAGATAAAAAAAGCCGTATCGGCGGTTAGCCAGATGAGATCACCTTTTTCTGACAGTACCTTATTAAATTCACGTTGATAGTTTTGAACTGCGTCTTCAAAAATTAAAGAATCGGTTAAGCTCTCCTGAAATACCAAACGAAAAACGGCAAACGAGATTGGATTAAGCACTAACCGGGCTTCGTACACACGGTCTTTAATTATTTTACTAATAATATTTTCGAATGTATTAGACGCCTTTTTAACCGGATCGAAGGTAAAGAGAACAGGACCGATCAAGGTGCTGAACATGGTAATTACCTGCTCATCCTCATGGGACAAAAACGGCTCTGATGAATCACTTCCCAATATGATAAACCCGATCAGTTTTTCATGATAACGGACAGGAAAGAAAAGCAATTGCCGGAGATTCGGATCTGTTTTAACGGTTCTGCCGCCAATTTTCAGGTGTTGTTCCACCACCGGAATCTGTGTTTTCTCTTCACTCTTAATTTCTATTTCATTAATTGTTTCGGCAGTACTGATAGTAAATTCTTCCGAAAAAAGATCTTTAAAACCTCTTTTTCCAATTATCCGGTACTGTTCAAAAATATCATCGACAACCGCAATTCCAATATCCTGCAGTTTAAAGTTTTCCCCGATGGTATCTAAAATCATGTCCATTGCCAAGGCTAAATCGTTTACCTGGTACAATATGGATACGATTTCGTAGAGCATTATACTGCGTTCACTCACAGTTTTATTTATATTTGATTGATTTGCAGCCATAGTTTCTTTTCATTTTAAAACATATTTTTAATTTGAAGGAATATAGATATCGTATTCTCTATTTTCCATGTCCAGCAGGGATTCAATTAGGATCTCGCGTTTAAAGCGGAACAGCTTTACTCCGCTTAAAGTTGTATCACACTGGTAACCAAGACCGCTAATGTCGATGCTTACGTTTTTATGCAGTGTTTTATTGACCACAATTTCCCTTGTAATTCTGGCCTGGGAGGCGTTTTTCTGCAAGGTCATTTCTTCATCTGTTAATGCTTCAATTTTTTTGCGTACCCGCGGTATTTCTTTGGTGATAAAATTCATCTCTACAACTTTATCGGCAGATAATCCATTTAACCGTTCACCCAGTACTTTTAAAAAAGATCGCCGTTTGGTCAGGCTGGCCAGGCGAATTGATAATTCCGATCGTTTTCTGCTGAGTTCCCACAAAGCATTTTGCGATTCGTTCTCTCCCTGGGTCTGAATATGGAGTTCTGTTGGAGTCCCGCGTGAAGAACCGGCCTCATTTACAATAATCCCTTTTTC
>JANTFQ010000097.1 GCA_024763405.1 Calditrichaceae bacterium | reverse complement strand
AGGAAATAATTACATTCTGGGCAATTTAGAGAAATACATTTTTTATGTCAAGGAAAGCATGCCCCGAATCCCGGAAGATAAAATAGATGAAGTGCGCACTTCGGCTAATATTGTGCATTATATTCAGCAATTTGTGAACCTGAAAAAAGCCGGACAGAATTATAAAGGCCTGTGCCCTTTCCATTCCGAAAAAACGCCCTCCTTTGTGGTCAGTCCGGAAAAACAGATTTTCCGCTGTTTCGGATGCGGTAAAGGCGGCAATATTTACACCTTTATCAAAGAATATGAAAAGGTGCCGTTTATCGAGGCCGTTCAAAAAGCGGCCGATTTCGCCGGCATCGCCCTGCCCCGGGATGACGCCCCTTCCGAAAATACCGGATATTTTCAAAAACTTTACGCGATAAACGAAACGGCCTGTTCTTTTTTCGAACAAAATTTATGGAACGGTCAATATAAAAAACACCTACAGTATTTTAAAGATCGCAATCTTTCGGATGAAACCATAAAAAAATTCCGGCTGGGATTTGCTCCCGATTCTTACGAAAAACTGCTGCCGCTGCTTAAATCGGCGGGTCACGACCTCGAAGAGTCGGCCAAGCTGGGTTTGATCAACAAAAGTGAAAAATCCAGGGGCTGGTTTGACAAATTTCGCTACCGGGTGATCTTTCCCTTTCATAATACGGCGGGAAAAATCATCGGCTTTGGCGGACGCAAGCTACGGGAAGAACAACAGCCCAAATATTTAAACAGTCCCGAAAGTCCCGTTTACAAAAAAGGCGAAATTTTATACGGGCTGCACCAAGCTATCCAGGCCATCCGGGAAAACGGGTTTTTAATCATCGTCGAAGGGTATTTTGATCTGCTGCGCCTTGTGGAAGTCGGGATAAATAATGTTGCCGCCGTCAGTGGAACCGCTTTTACCGAAAACCAGGCCCGCCTGATCCGGCGCTATACTAAAAATGTGTATATCGCGTTTGACGGAGACAGCGCCGGCCGGAAGGCTTCTGTCCGCGCCGCGCAGATTATCGAAAAAGACGGTTTAAGCGCGTTTATCGTAAAGCTGCCCGAAACGGAAGATCCGGACACGTTTATCCTGAATGAAGGCACCGCCGCTTTCGAGAAACTTGTACAGCAAAATCTTTCACCCCTGGAATTTCAAATCGATTCATTTTTTCAGGCCAATAAAAATCCGGCGCTCGAAGAAAAAGAAGCTTTTATCGAGGGCGTACTCAATCAATTAAGCGAGCTCTCCAACCAGGTTAAAACAGGACTCTACCTTCACCAATTGTCCGACCGGCTGCAAATAAATGAAAGCCTGCTGGTTGATCAGCTCAACCGTTTTAAACGTTTCCGTATAAAAAACAAGGGGAAAGAGGAAGCCGGACTCCAGCCTGAAATTAAAATACACTCGGGAATGTATAAAGCCGAAGCAGGTGTTATCGGTTTGCTGCTGAATGGTACCCCTGAAATTCGTAATATGATTCTAAACGAAATCGGAGTCGATTCCTTTAGTAACGCGACTTTTACGCGGCTATTTGAGCATTTAATTCAGGAATTTGAAGAAACAGGCAGTCTGAATACCGGACGGCTTTTGGATCAGTTCAGCGAAGATGAGGAGATGGTCAAACGTATCACAGAATTGTCCATCGCCGAATACGGGAATGAGAATAAATTTGCCAAAGATTGCATTTTTCAGCTAAAGCGTTTTCAATTGGAAAAGCGCAACAAAGAGCTGGAACTGTTAATCAAGCAGGAGGTTGGTTCGGACGAATCGGTTATGCACTACCAGCGTGCCCTGATGGAGACAAAAAAGCAATTGAATGAATTGACCAAACAACACCGCGCAAATTAAACAAATCGGAACCGGCTGCTCTGGACTATTTATTCCGCCGTGGTCTGCCGCAGTGCCTTTTGCCAGCCGCTGATTAAACGGTTACGCTCGGCCGGTTGCATCTTTGGTGCAAAGCGCTGTTCCGGCCGTTCCAGCGCCAGAATCGCCGCGCTGTCTTTCCAGAACCCCGATTGCAGCCCCGCCAGATAGGCGGCCCCGAGAGCCGTGGTTTCCACCATTTCCGGCCGAACCAGAGGCACATCTAAAATATCAGACTGAAATTGCATTAAAAAATTATTGGCTGTCGCGCCGCCGTCCACATCAATTTCAATGATAGCCTTGCCTGTTTCCTGCTGCATTGTCTGCACCACATCACGGGTTTGGTAGGCCATCGCTTCCAAGGCCGCCCGGATAATATGATTTTTATTGGCCCCGCGGGTTAAGCCGGTAATCGTTCCCCTGGCCTGCATATCCCAATGCGGGGCTCCGAGCCCCACAAAGGCGGGAACGAGATAAACTCCGGCATTATCCGGAACAGCCATCGCAGCGGCTTCGCTATCGGCTGAATCGTTTAACAACCCCAATTCATCCCGCAGCCACTGAATTGCCGCCCCGGCAATAAAAACGGCCCCTTCCAGCGCATAACAGGGCTCTCCCTGTCCGTTTACCGCCAGGGTGGTCAGCAGCCCGTGTTTGGATTCAATCCACCTGTCGCCCGTGTTAACCAGCAAAAAGCAGCCGGTGCCGTAGGTATTTTTTAACTGCCCTGCTTCAAAACAGCGCTGCCCGAATAAGGCCGCCTGCTGATCGCCAACCACTCCGCCGATGGGTACGCCCGCCAATTCGGGAATGGTTGAAACCGTGCCATAATCATCCGCTGATTTTTTAACTTGCGGCAAAATAGATTTCGGGACACCAATAATTTCGCAGAGCTCGCTGTCCCATTTCTTTTCTTTAATATTATAGATTAATGTACGCGAGGCATTGGTATAATCCGTAGCGTGCACCCGGCCGCCGGTTAATTTCCAAATCAGCCAGGTGTCGATGGTTCCGAATTTCAGATGTTCCAAATCCAAATCGGCCACATTGTCGAGCAGCCATTTTATTTTAGTGCCGCTAAAATAGGCGTCGATGGGCAACCCGGTCTTTTGTCGGAATAAAGCGCTGTGTCCCTGTAAGGCGTCACACTGCGCGGCCGTCCGGCGGCATTGCCAGACGATGGCATTGTGCACCGGCTTGCCGGTTCTGCCGTCCCAGAGAATCGTTGTTTCCCGCTGATTCGTAATGCCCAGCGCGCTGATTTCCCCTTTATTACGGCTGGTCAGTTCCGTTACCGATTCTGTAACCGTCTGCCAGATTTCCAGCGGATCGTGCTCCACCCAGCCCGGTTTGGGATATATTTGAGTAAAGGGACGGTAGGCCTTATCTACCAACTGGCCTTTTTTATTGTATAAAATGGTTGTGGTTCCGGTGGTTCCCTGATCAATGGCAAGAATGTACATTGTTTCCCCTTTTCCGCTAAAATAATCGGTTTTAAAATTAAGGCAGTGTGGTTTCATTATCAACCGTCTCTGAAATTCGGTGATTCATTTTGAGTTAATTTTATTTTTCGGAACAAATCTGTTGCTTTTTCCGTTATGTGGAAAAAGCAGTTTAACCAACGAAAGAAATTTGATGAGAATTCTACACCTTGTTATTTTAGTTCTAATTTTCCAAATGTCATATGCACAGGAAGGCAAAATGAAATATAAAACTTTATCCCCGATGGAAAAATATGTCATCATTGACAAGGGTACCGAGGCGCCCTTTAGCGGTATCTATGAAAAATTTGATAAAAAAGGCACCTACGTCTGTAAACAATGCGGCGCCGAGCTTTATAGGTCCGAAGATAAATTTGACGCCCACTGCGGCTGGCCCAGTTTTGATGATGAAATTCCCGGAGCCGTTCGCAAGGCAACAGATGCCGACGGCAGGCGTACAGAAATTATGTGTGCCAATTGCGGCGCCCATTTAGGGCACGTGTTTCTCGGCGAAGGCTTTACCGCGAAGAATACCCGGCACTGCGTTAATTCCATTTCCCTGGATTTTAAGGCAGCAGAGCAGGCGAAAACAGAAACGGCGGTATTTGCCGGGGGCTGTTTTTGGGGGGTTGAATATTATATGGAAAAAGAAAAAGGCGTCATTTCAGTAGAATCCGGTTACACAGGCGGGCACACACAAAATCCATCCTACGAAGCAGTTTGCAGCGGGACCACCGGGCATATCGAAGCGGTTAAAATCACGTATGATCCGTCCAAAACCTCTTACGAAAAACTGGCAAAACTCTTTTTTGAAATTCACGATCCCACACAAGCCAACGGCCAGGGGCCGGATATCGGCTACCAGTATCAATCCGCCGTATTTTATAAAAATGATGAACAGAAAAAAGTCACGGAGAAATTAATCAGCCAGTTGAAAGAAAAGGGGTTTCACGTGGTGACCCGCCTGATTCCGGCGAAAACCTTTTGGAAAGCCGAAGATTATCACCAGAATTATTATGACAATAAAGGTGGAACGCCATACTGTCACGCGCGGAAGAAACGGTTTTAACGAAGCGTACACTTCGACTGCGCTCAGTGTACTTTTTACCCTGTGTAGGTTATAATAGAGCGATTATCGATTGAAAAACATACGGGCATTCCGAATTTTCGCTTCCGCGGAAAGAGAAATGCTCTCCTCGCCGTAACGTATCGAAATGACTGAGCTCGTTTTGAAAATTGCTTTTTGAGATATATTTGTGATTTGGTATTTGTGTTTTGGTATTTCTATTTATCTGTGTCCTTCCTGCACTCCGTAGTCAAAATATTTTCATTGAAGCATTACGAATGCAGGTGTGAAATTATTTTTAGACTTCTAGCAAATGCTGGTATTCCTTCAGTAATTCAGTAAACCGTTTACTTTCATTCAAATCCAAATTCCGATGGTTTATTTCTCTACGGGCGGCGGGTAAAAATTCCGATCGGTAATCCTGGGGCTGGAGTAAAATCAGAAATAATTCTTTTTCCGGTAAATCGTGCATTGTCTGTTCAAGGGCCCGGATTTTTTCACCGACCTGGTTTTCAGTTCCACAATTTTTACAGATAAAACTTTTAGTGACTCGTTCGGTTTCATTTAGCGACATTTCCTGCCCACATTTGGCGCAGAGATAGGTTTGCGGTAAGCGCTCATCTTTCAGAGATTCCACAAAACGGACGCGTAATTCCTGCAAATGTTTATTTACTTTTTCATCAATTGCTTCCCTTGAAATTCTGCCTTCATCGGCCATTTTATAGGCGTAGCATTTTCCCATCGAATCCACTTTTAATTCATAAAAAGTACAAAAGCCACCTTCGTCCCTAATCATACTCACCGGACGGAAATGACGGCATTCCGAGCAAGAATCGGGAATACTATCCGGAATATCCATCGACGGTTTGAATCCTGCCTTTTCCAGTTCTTCGAATAGCTCCGTGCAATCCAGAAACTGAATGGCGGCAGCAAGATTCCAGCAAAGCTCGTATTTTTTCTGTTCAAAATAGACCAGGGCTAAATTGTACATAATCTCTTCCGAATCCGGATGCAGTTCCAGAGCGGCTAAAAATTTTTCTTCCGCTTCTGCCGTCTTTTCCTGCTCGTAGAGTTCAACGCCCTCATTAAACAATAATTCGGATTGTTCCTGCTCATATTTATTCATTTTGCTTACCTTATATTTTAGATAAAAAACGGTCTATTTGATTGGCAAAATTTTCCCGGTCTTTTTTATTAAACGCCGGCGGGCCGCCTGTTTCGATACCACTGCCTCTTAATTCGTCTTTTAAATTGCGCATTGTTAACGCTTCGTTGATATTGTCTTTTGTGTACAGCTTTCCCCGGGGATTTAAGGCCGCTGCGTCTTTGGCGATAATTTTTGCCGCCAACGGAATATCGGCCGTAATGACCAAATCACCCGACGTTGTTAGCGCTTCAATCTTTTCATCAGCAATATCAAATCCGCCGGGCACCAGAATCGTTTTGATAAAAGAAGATTTCGGAACCCGCAGCGGTAAATTTGCCACCAGCGTCGTCAGGATTTGTCTGCGTTGAGCTATGCGAAATATAATTTCCTTCACCGGCCGGGGACAGGCGTCGGCGTCAACCCAAATCTGCATAAGGACTACACTTCCGGAGCTGTGAAGAGTTTATCTTCCTCTTCTTTTTTAGGTTTGGCATTGCTTTTCCCAAACAGACTGACGCCTTTGTACACATACCAGGCGCGAAAGGTCGACATTCCATCTTCCTTGCAAAATTTCTGTAATATACGATCGGCTTTATCCCGTTCGGAGATATCCAGGTACTGCCCGCGCATCAACTGGTACAGTGCGTCGTGCACCAGCGAACCACGCATAAAATCATTCGTGTCCACAGTGGGACCGCTGGGGCCATCCCAGGCATAATTTTTTTTTACGGTCAAAAGGCCATCTGCTTTTAAATCAATATACTGAGTGGTAATATCCGCTTCCGGCTGGATTTCAATCTGAACAGTATAGTCCTCCGTCAACTGATATTTATAACTGGTCAGGCTTCGATATGTAATGGGATTAATTTTCATACCACTCTCCTTATAAAAAATTCGATAGTGTCAAATATTTCAACTAAACCGGACGCATCTAAATCATCTTGAACCTGTTGTCCGGCTGCACTGTTATTAAAACCTCAATGACAGACAACTTAATCCACCATCTAATTTACGGAATTCAGAGACGTTAATCTCAACTACCGAATAACCTGCGTCTATTATTTTTTGCTTGGTAATGGGAAAACCTTCAGGAAGCAGGACTTTATTATTTACCCAAATACAATTGGCTGCATAACTTTCTTCTTCCGGAACTTCTATAATATTAAACTTCTCAAATGCCGGATTTGATAAAAACTCCCCACAAACCAACAGGTTGTTATTTTCTAAATAGGCCAAACCTGTTTTTAAATGAAGGACTTTTTCCAGCTTTATTACCGAGCCGCTCATCCCATATTTATTTAAAATACGAATCGTTTGTTCGGCCCCGTTTAAATTAGTACGATTCGACAAACCAATATAAAAATGACTGCCAACCATCATTATATCACCCGCTTCAACTGTTCCAGGAGGCTGGATTTCTTCGGTGTTAGTATAATACTTTTGAATAGTTTCCTTTATACCGATGATTTCGCCCCTCCGTGATAACGCACCGGGTCGGGTGATTATTGCACAATGGGGTGTTAATAAAGCCACATCTTCTACAAATGTGGAATCTGGAAAATTTTCATCTGCTTCAAGTTCCTCGACTGTAAGCCCACAGTTCTTCAAAGCACGAACGTAAAATTCGTGCTGAACGACTGCTTTATTATAATCCGGAACTCCCAGCTCTGCGTTGCTCAATCCTTTAACCATGCTTCTACCAGGCTTCCGAACAATAGCATTGGAAAACATATTTAATTCCTTATTTTTTCAAACAGGTTTGAGACTTAAGCAGAACATCTTGTGCAACTGAAAACCCCCTAAATACAGATTGACGTCACAAATGCGGACAATGATTAAGTGAAATTCTGGAGTTCATAAATCGTTGTTCGTTCATCTGTAATCTTTGATAAGAGGATTATCAGAACAACGATTAACGATCTCAGAGTTCAGAATTTTAGCCGGTGCTAATCTCCATAGGAAACATAGGGAATCGGATCAAGCACACCGGCCTGCTCAAATCCGCGCAGGCGTAACGCGCAACTGTCACAAACACCGCAGGCTTTCTCTTCGTTCTGATAGCAGGACCAGGTTAAATGCAAGGGTGCTCCTGTCTCAATTCCCTTTCGCACAATCTGTGCTTTGTTCATTTGGATAACCGGGGTTATGATTTCGATATGTGTGTCCGGTTTGGTGCCCAGTTCTGCCGCCCGGTTAAACGCCTTAAAAAAATCGTCCCGGCAATCCGGATAACCCGATGAATCTTCTTCCACCGCCCCGATAAATATTTTTGCGGCTCCGATTACTTCGGCCCAGCTAACGGCGATAGATAAAATATTGGCATTACGGAATGGGACATAGGTCGCCGGAATCTCTTTGGA
>JANTFQ010000096.1 GCA_024763405.1 Calditrichaceae bacterium | reverse complement strand
CCTATCTATTTACCGCCACCGCTGAAAACCCGGAAAATGGTGTTAAAAATGTTATTCAGAAGAAATTCACGGTTTATAAGCCAGAGAAAAAAGGAGTCCTCCGCAAGGGTGACAAACTGCCTGAAATCGCCGATTATTATATTGGAATGACAAAAGAACAGTTGATAGAAGAATTCAATGAAGCACGCTATATTTCCTCACGGCAGGAAATAAACGTTTTCAAGAAGATTGAAAGTAATCCAGAGGCAATGCAAAAATTTTTAACCCGTTTCTGGGTTCGGAAAGACCGGGAAAATCAGGTTGCCCTGGGTACTTTTAGAAGAACCTATATGCGCCGCGTTGCAACCGCAAATGAGAAATATCGTTCAATGGGAATCCCGGGTTGGAAATCAGACCAGGGACGTGTATTAATTTTATATGGAGAACCGGACGAATACGAACGGCACCCGAATTCTGTCGATATGCTGCCCCATGTTATCTGGCATTATCATAATCTCGAAGGCGGAGCGAAATTTATCTTTGCCGATGAAGAAGGCTTTGGGCAGTACCGGCTGATTCATTCCACTTACCGTAAAGAGCTGCAGAATCCCAATTGGGAGCAGGTCATTTCCAAAAACACGGGTTCCTCACCGTATTAAAAAAAAAGCCCGTTTCGGACATCCGGAACGGGCTTTTATTTATTCAAATTATGAATTATGGTACGACCACCTGTCTTTATTTCTAAAATCCTCTCCCCAGCGTAATTTACTGCGCATGGTTTCGAAGAATTCCCGTTCTTTCATCTTCACCAGTTTTACGCCGTATTCCGCCTTCTTAAATTCCAGCTCAGTACCACTGGGCAGCGAAGCCGCTGTAAATCCGTCACAAATCAGGCTTACCTCTTTGTGTTCTGTCGCTACCCGGATTTTCACCAGAGAGGTATCGGGAATAACGACCGGACGATTGGTTAACGAATGCGGGCAGATAGGATTAATGATAAATACATTCGTCTGGGGAATCACAATAGGACCGCCTGCCGATAAAGAATATCCGGTAGAACCGCTCGGTGTGGATAAAATGAGGGCATCGGCAATATAGGAATTTAAAAGATGTCCGTCGATTGTGGTGTTAATCTCGATGACCCTGCTGAACCCTGCTTTATCGATTACAAAATCATTAAAGGCGGTAAAGATTTTTTCCCCGTTATTTACCTTACAGCTTAACAGGCTGCGCTCTTCAATTAAAAAATGGCCATCAATAATCGCTTTAATATGCTCCAGGAAACCTTCCGGAGAGGTATCCGCTAAAAATCCAAGCCCCCCTAAATTGACGCCTAAAACAGGAATCCCGCGGGAACCGATGGCTTTAACCGTTCTTAAAATTGTTCCATCTCCGCCAAGGGTAAGGATAACCTGAGCCGCGTCTAAAATTTCCGTTTCAGAACGGTAGGTGATGTGCGAATAACTCTCTTCCGTATAGGGTGAATCATAATCTCTCAAAATAAAAGAAGCATCTGGTTTTACTTCTTTAATCCAGTCATTTAACTGTTGGAGTGGACGCCGTACCTGCTTTTTACGCGGATTAACAAAAATACCGATGGTTATGCTCAAAATGAATTCCCCGTTAAAAGGAGGAGAGGTTAAATTCACCGGAGGGCGATTCTTCCAGCTCTTTTACTTTTATTTCTGCTTTATCCAGCAGTTGCAGGCAAAACTTAACCAGGTTTTTTCCTTCATCAAAAGATTTGATGCTCTCTTCCAATGGGATATCCCCTGCTTCGAGCTGCTGCACAAGTTCTTCCAGTCGGTTTAATGCATTTTCGAAGGTCATCTTTTTCTTAGGCATTTTCCGTTTCCTTGTTAATTTTCGTTACATTGCTGTTAAAACGGCCATCGGATACTTCGGTTACAATTGCATCCCCATCAGCAAGTGACGCCGCCTCTTTTACAACGATGCCGTTCTTATACGTTATACTGTAGCCGCGTTTTAAAACCTGCCTGGGATTTAATCCGTTCAGACGCTGTTCGAGCTGTGTAATAATGTTAGAGCGTTGGTTGAGCTGAAATAAACAAGCCTGCGCTAATTTAGCATCAAGTTCATCAACTTGCAAAGCTAATTGCTGCAAACGGTCTTCAATTCTGCGCAGACCGTAACTGTTGGCCAGAGATTCAACGGCTGTTTTAAGCCGGCTGATATAATTATGAAGATTACGGGACAGGCGTTCTTTATGGTATAAAATTTGGCCGCGGATTTCTGCAAAATCGGGAACGGCCAGTTCCGCAGCGGCAGAAGGCGTGGCGGCTCGTAAATCCGCTGTAAAATCGGTAATACTAAAATCAATTTCGTGTCCCACGGCAGAGATAATAGGGATCTTACTGTTGAATACGGCCCGGGCGGTGACTTCTTCATTAAAGGCCCACAAATCTTCCAGAGAACCGCCGCCACGGCCCACAATGAGCAAATCAACCTGCCCCCAGCGGTTAAAAGCATCGATTGCGGCAGCGATCTCTTCTGCAGCGCCTTCCCCCTGAACTTTTGCCGGTTTGATTATAATTTCGACGTGGGGTGCCCTGCGTTTGAGTACATTTAGCATATCCCGGATGGCTGCCCCGGTGGAAGAGGTTACGATCCCAATTCGGGACGGAAAGGCAGGTAACGGCTTTTTATTTTCCGGATCGAACAACCCTTCGCCTTTTAGCTTTTCCTTAAGCTGTTCGAAGGCAAGCTGCAGGTTACCGATTCCGGCGGGCTGCATCCGCATAATATCGATTTGATAACGTCCGGATTTTTCATAGAGACGAATAGAACCGAAGGCTTGTATTTTCATTCCGTCTTCGAGCTGAAAACGTACCTGAGAGGCCCTGGAACGCCACATAACGGCAGAAATCTGTGCGCCGCTGTCTTTTAATGTAAAATAGAAATGGCCTGAATAATGGGCTTTAAAGTTCGAAACTTCACCCTCTATCCAAAGCGGTGCAATGTTTTCTTCTAATAATAGTTTTATAGAATGTGTAATTTCACTGACGGAATAGATCGCATCAAATGACATGTATATCCCCAATGTTGAATAAAGAAAAAGGCTCATTAAAAATGAACCTTTTTCTCTTAGCGGACTTTCTTCTTATGACGATTTTTGCGTAAACGTTTTTTGCGTTTATGCGTAGCCATTTTAGCGCGTTTACGCTTTTTGCCACTAGGCATAGCCAACCTCCATTATTAGGACTTTTTCTGTTGATTCTCTATTTGTTTGATAAATTCCTGAGCGGCCTGCGCCTCACGGGATCCACTGTGTTTCGAAATTAGTTTTTTCCACACGGTGATGGCGGCATCCACCTTGTTCAAATTATAATAAATAATACCCGCATTGTATAATCCGAATACATGGTCCGGCTCAATTTGCAATGCTTTTTCAATAAAATGCAGCGCAGAATCCGGCTTGCTGATATTGAAATAAGAAACTCCTAAGTCAATTAAAATATTGGCCTGATTGGGATTGACTTTATTGGCAATATTATAATAAAAGACCGCTTTATCAAATCTCGAAATATCAAAATAAGCGTTGGCTAACTGAGTGTTTGCATTAAAATCTTTCGGATTTGATTTCCAGGCGTCTTTCATTGCCTGAATCTTTTGCATCATTTCCATCGAGGGCTGTCCGTTGCTCATTCCCTGCGATTTTTGTACGGTCGCTTTTCCGCTGTGCACCTTTTGATTTAGCGTTTTGGTGTTATTACTTAATATTAGCAGGATAATTATAATCGAAAGGATGAAAGCGCCGGCGATTAAAAGATAAGGATCAATACCGGATTTCGGCTTTTTTTCGCCTGTTTTCTCTGTTATAAGCGCCGCTCCGCATTTATTGCAGAAACGGGCGTCTGCGGAATTTTCGGCTCCGCATTCTTTACATATATTTTTAATAATCTTTTCCTGTTTTAAGTACTGTAAACTAAGCCGTTAATTTTACTACGAAGAGAGGCTAAAGTCAATTAATTATTGGTGACTTTAAGGCGCTCACCGGGGCGTATTCTCGTAGTACGCATTTTATTCATTTTTTTTAGGTCACGAATGGAAACATTATATTTTTTAGCAATATCCCAAAGGGTATCGCCCGGACGAACGGTGTAAAAAGTTCCTTTCTCCGGTGCTTTTTTCAGGGCCCGTGTGGCAGTGCGCTGTTTAAAATCTTCTAAATTTTCCGGTACCCACAATACTAATTTTTGTTTGGGACGAATATAGTCACCATACCGTAAACCATTCCATGAACGGATTTTACTGGCCCGGGTATTGAAATTCTCGGCAATGTCCCCCAGCGTATCGCCTCTTTTAACCACATAAATCGTTTTTTTATGACCGGGCACATTTTTTACAATTGCTTTGCTGCGGTATTTCGTTCGTTTCCGGTATTTAGTTTTTACCGTATTCCGGGCAGCATAATAGGCCGCTTTATTCTGTGGAACCGGAATCAGTAAATAATGCCCCGCTCTGATGAAATTTCCGCGCAGTTTATTGGTTGATTTTATGACCGCGGTGGAAGTATGGTATTTACGGGCAATGGTCGAAAGCGCTTCTCCGCTTTTAATCCGGTGCCGTACCCAGGAACGTTTTTTATTATCCGGAATGTTTGCGTAACCGGCAATAAACTTCTCCTTTGTACCTTTTGGCAGATATAGCGTAAAATTTTTAATTCCCGGAGGCGTTACCCAGCGCAGAATGGCGGGATTCAGTTCACGAATATACGAATACGTGGTATCAGTAAGCCGGGCGGCAATATTGAGATCAAGTGATTCGGAAACTCGTACGGTATCCATTTCTACCGGACTCTGTTTTTTTACAAAAAAGCCGAATTTCTCCGGTTCTCTGGCAATAATGGCAGCAGCGAGATACGTGGGCACATAATTACGTGTTTGACGCGGCAGGCGGCGCAGTTTCCAGAAATCACGGGTATGATAGCGGCGCATATTGCGTTCCACTTTTCGCGGATTACAATTATATCCCGCGAGCGCTAAGTACCAGTCACCGAATCGATCGTATAAATCAGAAAGATGCTGGGCGGCAGCGCTACTGGATTTTAATACATCACGGCGTTCGTCGAACCACCAATTGTGGCGCAAATCATAGTACCTTCCGGTGGCTGAGATAAATTGCCACATTCCCACCGCTCTGGCATAGGATCGGGCCCGGGGATTAAACCCGCTTTCGATCATCGCCACATAAACCAGCTCTTCCGGTACATTTTTTTCACGAAAAATACGGCGGACAAGTGCTTCATATTTTCCGCTGCGTTCCAGCCAGCGGGTAAATACATAGCGGCCTTTTGTTTGAAAATATTTGATAGCGAGGCGCACTTTCCGGTTTAAAGTTAGTGGAAAACCGCTGGAAGAATCAATAAAAGTAGAGGCGCTGTTTAGAGCCGAATCCGCCAATGAAAACTCTTCAATTTCCGTAATATCCTGGCGCACCTCTTCCGCTTCAAGCGGTTCGTTTGAATTGAGGTATATTTTTTCGTACTGCAGATTCATTTCTTTTAGAACGGTATCATATTTGGGCCAGTTTTGCAGCAGATTGCGTTCTTCATCGCTGAATTCGGCAATTCGTTCGAAGGCCTGGTTAAAATAGATTTCGGCCCCCAGCGTATCCGCTTCCTGTAATTTTTTTTCGGCAGATGCTTTATACGATAAAATCGAGTCCAGACGTTCTGCCGTTTCCTGAGAAATCCACATATTGGCCGGCATATCGGATGGAAAATAATTTTTCTGAGTCGTATTTTTCCGAATTGGTTCTGTGCTCTGGCAGGACCAGAGCATTCCGAAGATTAAAAGTATACCTGTCAATCCTTTGAGTTTCAATAGATTACCTTTCCCTTTGCTGCTGTTTAATTTTGTTCAGAATATTCGTCGTAGAGCGGCCGGAAATTAGAGGAATGGTCATAACTCGCCCGCCATAGGCCTGTACAATTTCGTGTCCTACAATAGTTTCGATGGTATAATCGCCGCCTTTAACTAAAATATCCGGTTTAATATTTCGGATCAATTCCAACGGTGTGTCTTCTTCAAACAGACATACGGCATCCACCGCTTCCAAACGGCTTAAAATATAGGCGCGATCCTGTTCGTTTACCAGGGGGCGTTCTTCGCCCTTCAGACGGCGAACGGAACTGTCTGAATTAAGCCCTAATAGTAAAAAATCACCCAGCGCCCGTGCCTGTTCCAGTAGTTCGACGTGTCCGCGGTGTATGATATCAAAACAACCGTTTGTAAAAACAATACGGCTCTTCCCTGCTTCCCGCACGGTGCGGATAAAGGCAGTGCTGTTTTCTATGGAAATTATATCGTGCATTAAATTATTGATTCCTTAATAAATCTTCGATTAATATATCCGGCTGTACCGGGACAATGCCCACCTCCCCACAAACAATTCCGGCCGCGTGGTTGGCGCATACAGCCGCTTCCAAAACCGATGCACCCGCGCTAAGCATCGCGGTCATAACGGCAATTACCGTATCCCCGGCACCGGAGACATCGGCTACTTTCCGAGTTTTAACCGGAAGGTGCACGCTTTTTCCCGCCTCCCCAAAAATGGAAATCCCGTCCGCGCCGCGAGTTAACATCACCGTTTTTGCTTTAAGGCGGTGCAAAAGTTCAAATCCGGCTTTTTCAACTTGAGTATCGTCATCCAACGGCAAACCAAGCGCCTGTGCCGTTTCAATAATATTCGGTTTAAAAACGGTAGCGCCCTGGTATTTCAAAAAGTTCCGGAATTTTGGATCGACCGTAACAATTTTATTTTCCCGGTTGGAATATTCTAAAATATACCGGATAAAATCCGCACTCAGCAATCCTTTATTATAATCTTCCAGAATGATGGCGTCCGCATACGGCGCAAGGTGGTCAAATTGTGCACGCAGTTCCAGTTCCAGATGTGTATTTCCATAATGGATCTGTTCGTGATCGATGCGTACCATATGTTGATTATCCCCGATAACACGGGTTTTTATGGTGGTCGGCCTGTCTTCGGCCTGAATAAAACCAGAGCCATCCAGACCGGCTTCATCAATTAAATTTAGAAATATATTCGCATTATGGTCCTGTCCGAGAAGCCCCAGGCTAACAGGCTCACAACCGAGTACTTTTAAATTTAAAGCGACATTGGCAGCGCCGCCAAAATGGTAGCTTTCGGATTCCATTTCCACAACGGGTACCGGTGCTTCCGGTGAGATTCGCTTAACCGCCCCCCGCAGATAGCGGTCAATCATCACATCGCCCACGACCAGGATGCGTTTTCCTTTTAGCGTATTGAATAAAGTCTGAATGCGTTCGGGCTGTATGGTCACGTTTTGATTTCCTTTAATTCTTATCCGGGCGTGGAATGGTTACGGTAAAAGTGGTACCTTTATTTAATTCCGTTTCAAAATCAATTTCGATTCCGTACGAGGCCAGAGAGTTTTTAGCGAGACTCAAACCCAATCCCGTTCCCCGTGGTACGTCGGGATTTTCTTTTGAATCGACCTGGGTCGGCTTGGTGGTAAAAAACGGGGAAAATATTTTTTTTTGGTCTTCTTCCCTGATGCCCGGGCCGGTGTCTTTTATACGAATTAATATCGCTTTTTCAGTAAGCTCCGTAGTAATGGATATTTCGCGTTTCTCGCGTTCGTACACGGCATCAATGGCATTTTGGATAATATGGAGAATGCTTTGCGAAAAATCGCTGTAAACACCCATTACGGGCGGTAGATGGTCGGCATAGGAAAATTCTTTTTTCACATGATGTTTAAAATATAAATTGGCATTTAAAAAAGAGAGCTCTTCCTGCAGGAGTTTATTCAAATCAATTTCAACGATTTTTGAATTCTGCGTATCGTGCCCTTTTTTTGCAATCGTTTGTATAATTTCGGACATGCGTGCGGTTTGTTTGAGGATTAAATCGCTCTCCTTCAAATCCGGATGGCTTAATTTAAGCAGTTCCGCGTTTCCCTGAATAATAGAGAT
>JANTFQ010000095.1 GCA_024763405.1 Calditrichaceae bacterium | reverse complement strand
AGCAGAATATCAGCTGTGGACAGGCCGGATATTCTGGCCTGCATCTTTTTACGAAATAGGCGGAAACTCATGGCCCGGTCAATCTTTTCATTTACCGTTTTAGCCAGATTTTTCATCGCTTCGGCCACGGCTTTACGAATCGTCGAACCAATTACCGGATAAAGAGCATCGATAATGGTCTCTTTCGCTTCCGAAATTTGCCGTTTAATCGCTGCGCCCATAACCGGTGCCAGCGCATCGGCCATTTCATTTTGAGAATCTTTAATTTTTTTGGAAAGGAGTCCGGCAATCGCCGGCTCGAGGGTAGCAATAAGTTTTTTTTTGTCTCTCAAACTGAGTTTTAGTTTTTCGAGTTCAGATTCCAATAATTGGATTTTGTCCCGGTCATCAGTTAACAGTATTTCCTGTAAAAGCTGAAGTGCACGGGTATTGTCTGTCTGCATAACAGATTTAATCCGTTGTGGTTAGTCGGTAGCGGCGTCTTTTAAACGGACGCCGATTTCGGTGAACCAACTGCTGAGTTCTGCCCGGCTGGCAGCGGCGTCTTTCAGGGAATCTATTTTTTGATTCAGACTGCCACGAATCGCATTAAGCTCTTTCTGCAGACTTTCAGCTGAATCGTTTGCTGTTTTGTTAATTCTTTTTTCGAGAGCATTGCTTTGGGATTCCAGCTCTGTCAGCTTCTGTTTTGCACCGGAAGCACTGTGTTCCAGTTCGGAAATCTTCTTTTCCAGCTCTTCAAAGTGCTGCTCAATTTGACTAATCGTTTCGCCAAATATCAGTTCGCGTATCTGTCCGATACTGTTGGGATTTTCTGCCATATTATTCTCCGGGAAATTGAATACCGAAATGTAAATAAAAAGGGGAATATTTCAAAATAAAATAGATGTTTAACCGTTGTTTTAATTTGATTACGGCTAAATTTTTATCGGAAAACAGGTTTTTAAATCGTCCTAAATTTTGTATATTCTTTTTCTTTTTAAAATTAAATAAATGGAGTTATTATGTTTAACTGGAACTGGGAAATTGAAAATCAGGAATATTTAGAAAATACAATTAAGCGCTGTAAGCGCGAAAATATTTTACTGCCGTCTTTTAATGAGTTGAAAAAGCCGGAAACGATTCATCCTAAAATAATCGAGGAGATGAAAAAGGTTGGCCTGCAGGATACGCATCCTTTAAATCTCTTTCGCATAAACTGGTGTAACAATGCGGCAGACGGTGGTATCGGCGGTATTAATTTTTTAGAAATTCCACAGGAATTAACGGGAATCAAAGCGCGGGTTATCGGGCTGGTGGGCAAATTTTTTCCTACGGGTGCCCATAAAGTTGGCGCTACGTACGGTTGTCTGGCGCCGTCTCTGGTAAGTGGAAGATTTAATCCCGAATATCATAAAGCGGTCTGGCCCTCTACCGGAAATTACTGCCGCGGCGGGGTTTTTAATTCCAATTTATTGGATGTGCATTCCGTTGCTATTTTGCCGGAAGAAATGAGTCAGGAACGCTTTAACTGGCTGCGGGAACGTACGGACGAAGTGTATGCCACCCCGGGCTGCGAAAGCAATGTGAAGGAAATTTATGATAAATGCCACGAACTGGAAGCTCAGAGTGATGAATATGTGATTTTTAATCAGTTTGATCAATTTGGAAATTCCATCTGGCACTATGAAATTACCGGTTACACCATCGAAAAACTTTTTAAACAGCTGCGCACATCTAAATCCCGTTTAAGCGGCTACGTGAGTGCCACCGGTTCGGCCGGAACCATCGCCGCCGGCGATTATCTGCGCACCATTGAACCGCGCATTAAAGTACTGGCTTCCGAGGCGCTGCAGTGTCCTACGCTTCTGGCCAACGGCTTTGGCGGCCACCGCATCGAAGGCATTGGCGACAAACACGTACCCTGGATTCATAATGTAAAAAATACCGATATGGTCAGCGCCATTGATGATGAAGATTCGATGCGCCTGCTGCGCCTCTTTAACGAAGCGGCGGGACACGAATATCTTGCAAAAAAGGGACTTGATGCAGCGCTGATTGAAAAGCTGCCCTATCTTGGAATTTCTTCGATTGCCAACCTGCTCTCGGCGGTAAAGATGGCCAAATACTACGAGATGAATGAGAATGACGTTATTTTTACCGTATTTACAGATTCGGCGGATATGTATTTATCACGGCTCGAAGAAATGAATACGGCCCGCGGCGCTTATTCACTTCAACAGGCGCAGTTGGACGAACAGGTTTGTTTAACAGGACAAAAAACCGATAACCTGCTGGAACTGACCTACGCCGACCGCAAACGAATTCATAATTTAAAATATTTTACCTGGATTGAGCAGCAGGGAAAATCGGTGGATGAACTGAATGCCCAGTGGTACGACGAAACCTATTGGAATGAACGCTTTTCAATCGTTCCTGAATGGGATAAAGAAATTAATGCTTTTAATGATAAAACCGGTTTAAAAGGAAAATATTAATAGCGTGAAGAAAGGCAGCCAAGGGATTTTAGTGTAATAATTGGAAAATGTTTAATTCTAAAGAGAAGGGATTCTATATGTTTAAGAATCATTTAGTTTTTGCAATTCTATTTTCCATATTTTTTTTCGTATCCTGTAATGAAAATTCTACTTCTTCAAAGGATTCCGACCAGCCAGGTACAGTAACCGATGTAGATGGTAATGTGTACAAAACCATAAAAATTGGTGAACAATTGTGGATGGCGGAAAATTTAAAAGTAACCCATTATCGCAACGGCGAGGCCATCCCCAACATAATGGATAATACAGAATGGTCAAACCTTAGCACAGGCGCATATTGTGTATACAATAATGATAACAGTCAAATTGAAACCTACGGTTTATTGTACAATTGGTATACTCTTTCTGACAGTCGAAACATAGCGCCTCCAGGCTGGCATGTACCCTCAGATGAAGAATGGACAAAACTCGAAAATTATCTCGGTTCGGATGCCGGTGGTAAGTTAAAAGAACCGGGTACAAGCCACTGGAACGATCCTAATACAGGTGCCACAAATTCCAGCGGTTTTACAGCTCTTCCTGGTGGATACCGGTACCACAATGGATCGTTTTATCGTATCGTTTACAGAGGATACTGGTGGTCTTCTACTTCTGACGCGAGTCACCTTGCTTGGACCCGTCGCCTAAGTAGTGATGACACTGACCTTGACCGCCATAGTGAAAATAAACAGGAAGGTTTTAGTGTGCGGCTTGTCAGTGATTGAAAATCCGCCCGGAGGTGTGCAGATAAGAAAACTGGTTATAGGATTGTTGGATTTTGAGGTAAAACCCTAACCATTTTATGTAATATCTGGCTAACAAGTAACATAGCGTCGAACTCGACTAAAATAGTGTTGTTTGTATCCTGTTTTTTCCTTTTATCCGGTCGGGTTGTATTATAAATTAATAATACAGACCGTTTGGTTTTCGTAGGCTGAACTTAGTCGAGAGAAACAGATTTAAAAGATATCTTAGATTTATAAGGATTGAACCGGTCTTAATTTCGTCGAAATATCTGTAAGAATCTGTTCAATCGGTGTAATCGGTGTTCTATCATTTATTGCAGGTGAAATACCAAATTGGATGTAGTACAAAATTCTATCAAACAAGCGCTGCTGGATTCCGTCGAAACAAACGGACTGATGCCTGGGAAAGTGCTTATTGGCGCAAACCTGACCTTGGTTCAGGGCCGGCACTGGGGAATGGCCTCAACGCTTTCCGAGCCGGCTGTTTTACATAACTATGTCGACGCGCCGGGCCGTTTAGAATCAATGCCGCTTGCAAACCTGCTGGAAAAATTGAAATCCGATCGGCTGCTGGAAGCCTCGCTGGGAATGGCCGCCTTTAATTCAATCCTAGAGCCTCCGGAAACTTGTGCTTCGGAGGATGCGTATGATGAAATTATTAAAAAATCTGCCGGGAAAAATGTTGCCGTCATCGGCCATTTTCCCTTTGTCAAACGCTTACGGGAACAAACGAAATACTGCTGGGTGTTCGAACGCCGCCTGCAGGACGGTGACCTGCCTTCGGAGCAGATGCCGCAGTTTTTGCCGCAGGCGGATGTGCTGGTGCTGACTGCTCAAATTATTCCTAATAATTGTTTTCATAAAATTATAGCGATGGCTCCGCAGGCCTTTAAAATTATGCTTGGTCCGTCCACACCACTCAGTCCGGTTTTGTTTGATTTTGGGATCGATGTGTTGGGCGGCGTGCGGGTAACCGACCCGGAACAGGTGCAGCGTTATATTGCGCAGGGAGCGCATTTTAAACAGTTGCGCGGTATCGAAAAAATTACGATGAAACCAAAGTTGTAACGCATTCTGGAAGGTTGATTGTGTTTACCAATCCGGCAGATCAATTTTAAACCAGACTCTGATATGAAAATACTGATTAGCGATTTAGACGGTACATTGCTGAACGATCATCAGCAGGTAAGCGATCGTGATTTGGAAACCCTTAAGCTTTTGGGACAACAGAAAATTCTGCGGGTGATTGCCACCGGGCGTTCGTACTTCTCTTTAAAAAAAGTATTAGATCCAAATTTCCCTGTTGATTATATCATTCTTTCCTCCGGTGCGGGGATACTGGACTGGAAGCGGAAAGAATTAATCGCCCATTTCGAATTGGAGAAATCCCTGGCCCGAAAAATCGCCGCTTTCCTGATGCGCGAAAAGATCGATTTTATGGTGCACGATAAACTGCCTGAAAATCATCAGTTCCTGTTTTCACATTCCAATCATTTAAATGGGGATTTCAAAGCCCGGCTGCGGCTTTATGAACCTTTTGCCACAGCGCTGACGGACACCGGGCAAATAGAGGGTGCCAGTCAGTTTGTGCTGATTTTCCGCCGCGTGGAGGAATTTAGCGATAGGTTGCGCAACGCCTTATCGGAAGTGCATATCATTCGGGCGACTTCGCCCCTCGATAAACAGTCGGTTTGGTTTGAGCTGATGCCTAAAGGTGTTTCCAAACAGGCCGCGGCCCAGCAGTTGGTTCGGAAGTTTAATTTGCAGGCGGAAGATGTCGTGGCACTGGGCAATGATTACAACGATCAGGATTTACTGGATTGGGCCGGTCATCCCTTCGTAACCGCCAATGCGCCTACTGAATTAAAGAAATATTTTTCGCAAACGGTGGGTAATGAATTCAGCCCGCTGACAACAGTAATTCAAAATTCTAAATTTTAGATTTTGAATGATAAAAATAAAAAATGCAAAAGGGTGCAATTTACTGACGAATAACTTAATTTCTCATCTCGCCTCTTGTGTCTTGCGTCTTTTACCCATTTGAAAGAGAAAATTATGAATCAAAACATCTGTGTATTCTGTTCTTCCAGTGATAAGGTTGAAAAAGCTTACTTTACCGCGGCTATTGAATTAGGAACTCAAATCGGCCGGGAAGGTGACCATCTGGTATATGGCGGCACAACGGTAGGGTTGATGGGTGCAACGGCGCGCGCGGCACAAGAGCACGGCTCCCGGATTATCGGCATTATTCCCCGCCGTATTCACGAAGCGGGCATCGGCTGGGAAGACGTAACTGAATATATTTTAACCGATGAGATGCGCGAACGTAAAGCCCTGCTTTCCGAAAAAGCGGATGCGTTTATCGCTTTGCCGGGCGGTTTCGGTACAATGGAAGAAATTCTGGAAGTGATGACTGCCAAACAATTGGGCTACCATAAAAAGGCGATTATATTCTTAAATACAAATGGATTTTATACACCGCTTCTGCACCATTTCGAAAATGTTTATAAACAGCATTTTGCCAAAGAAAATTACCGCAGCCTCTATTTTGTTGCGCAGGATACGGAGGAAGCGTATACGTATTTAAATAATTACAAAGCGGTGGAATCCGAATCTAAGTGGTATTAAAAAAAAGGGAAGCGGATTTAACTATATCCACCTCCCAATTCAAAATCTAAAATTTAGAATTCAAAATTGCTTTAAAACCCCATTTCCTTTAGCAAATAATTTGCTCCGGCATATTTTTCCGTTAAGAATAAGACATATCGAATATCAACGGCAATGGTGCGTTGGATGGAATCATCAAACTGCCAGTCGCCGGTCATCGCTTCGTAATTGCCGTCAAAAGCCAGGCCGATGAGTTCGCCTTTGGCATTCATCACCGCGCTGCCGCTGTTACCGCCGGTGATATCACAAGTATTTAAAAAGGCCACCGGAACATCCTGCAGGGCCTTATCTTCCCAACGTCCAAAATCTTTTGCAGTTTCTAACTGACCTAATTTAGCTGGCATATCAAAAGGTTCCATTCCGCTGTCTTTTTCCACGACACCGTTTAAAGTAGTAAAAGGGCGATACCAAACCGCATCTCGTGGCTGGTAACCTTTAATGTAACCGTAGGTAAAACGAACGGTGCCATTGGCATCCGGATACAATCCTTCGCCTTTCCAGGCGTACAAGGCATCGATATACGCTCTCCGCAACTCATCGATGTGTGCGTTAAAGGATTTTTTTTCTTCTTTGATTTGCTGGTTCAGATCATATAAAGAAGCGGCTAACTGGATGAAGGGATCGTTGAGAGCCATCAGCTCTTTTGTTGATTTATAGAAAAGGTCTTTGGCAAACGCCGGATCTTTGAGTTTGGTTTTGGCATAGGCCTTTTCCACGAATGTTTTTAAATCTTTCTTTTTAAGAATCGTTTCCAACGGAATGATTTTCTGATCCGCAGGCAGATTCTGGACTTTTTCCAGCGCGCGTAAAAACATCGCTTTGTCAAACGGTTCATAAAAGCTTAGAAAACGATACTTCAGACGCTCGGCACCTTGTTTAACTTTACGTTCCGAAAATTCAGGTTCCCGTTCGCTTTCCGGTTTTTCACGTTCACGGGCGGTGCCGTAAACTTGTGAAGCAAGGGAGGCCATCGTACCGCTTAAAAACCCAAAATTTCCAATGGCGGCGTCACGCTGATAAGTTGCTTCGAGATTTTGGTATTGTTTGGCGATATCGGGCAAAACGTGTGCGTATTTTTCTTTCAACCCGGAATTCTTATTGATGAACTGCATTAAATCCGATTCGAAGGCACGTTTCTGATCGATAAAATGGGTACGTTCCATACCGTCCACATTGCCCTGATAATTTTTCATGGCGTTGGCCAGGCCCGCATGGAATCCCGCTAATTTTATTTTCGCTTGCGCATCTTTTTCACCAAAGTCGTCCATCATGGAGAGTACTTCTGAGAATTCCTTAATCCGTTCTTTAAATTTGTGCTGCAAATTCCACTGAACCGAATAGGAGGTGTGCCAGCGTGTAGTGGAACCGGGAAATCCAATGATGAAATTAAAATCACCCTCTTTGAGCGGAGTTTGACTGATGCGTAAATAGTTTTTGGGTTTTACCGGAATATTATCGGGGCTGTATTTCGCGCCCGAACCGTCCGGCGCCATGTAGACACGCATATAGGTAAAATCACCGGTATGACGCGGCCACATCCAATTGTCCACATCTCCGCCGTATTTTCCGATAGAAGCTGGCGGTGCAAAAACGATACGCACATCCTGGTATTTCTTATAGATAAAAAGCCAGTATTGCTTTCCCTTAAACATGGAAGCCACCCGGGCGGAAATGTCTTCACGGTCGCCCTCAATTTTGTTTTTCATGGCAGCCATTTTTTCCTGTACGATCTTATCGCGTTTAACGGGATCACTTATCTTTTTTACGGATGATAAAATTTCCGCACTGACATCTTGAATTTCCTGCAAGACATAGGCATTACTGCCCATAGCCGGAAGCTCTTCGGAACGGTCTTTAGCAAGAAAACCTTCTTTGATGTAATCGTGTCCTGATTTGGAAGCATTACGCTGCAGGGCGCCGTAGGCACAGTGGTGGTTGGTCAACAGTAAACCCTGATCCGAAACGAACGAAGCGGAGCAGCCGCCAAGCCAGACAATGGCATCGGTAATGGATGTTTTTTCGGCGCTGTAAACTTCGTTGGGTTTAAG
>JANTFQ010000094.1 GCA_024763405.1 Calditrichaceae bacterium | reverse complement strand
AATATTAGTAGATGCCTCTTCCATCGCTGCGGCAACGGAATTCATATTGGTCGACATTTCCTCTGAAGCGGCTGCGGTCATGGTAGATTTTTCAGCCATCTCCTGAGCGCCGTTTGTCATTTGTTCGGATAAAGAAGTCGTTTCGGAGGAGGAATTTTTTATTTCGGATGAAACGGATTTTACCATACTGATTATATTTGAAAACTGATCGACCAAATTCCCCATGGAATGCATGAGCAACCCAATTTCATTTTGTTCATTGGATTCGATATGCAGTGTAAGATCACCACTGGCCATTGAATCGGCTGCCTTGACAATGGTGTCTATCGAGGTCGTTATCTTCTTTACAATTAGCAAAAGACTGACAATGGTTAAGATAATTGTAATGATAGATACAATTATTAAAATGGTACGGTTCGTCGTATAAATATGCACAGCTTCTTCATAATTTGTTTGCGAAATGGCCAGTGCTTCTGAGGCTTCTGATTGAATCCGGGTGCTGGTCTCTTTTGACAATTTCCTGATTTTATTAACGAATACTTCACTGGAGGTGTAGGAGTCCCCGGCTAAAATCAACTCAAAGCCTTCTAAAATTGGTTTTCTTAATTTTGATATTCCGGATTGAATAAGAGCAGCCCCGCTTTTGATAGCATCAGAGTTTAGCAATGTGGCCTGCTTATCCAGTTCATCCAGGCGGCGTTTTAATTCTGAAGCGGCAACCGCCGGTTCTTCTCCCATCATCACATTTATGATAGATTCTTTATATTTACCGGTAATAAAATCAAAATTTTCAGAAATTCGGAGCAGGGTTCCAACTTCCATTGTTTTAGTATTATAGGTCTCAAGCGAGTTTTTTAAACTATTTAAATTTAACAGGGCCAAGGCCACAATTAAAATTACCGCGGCGCTGATGATGCCGCCGATACCAAGTAACATAGATTTTATACTCATTCTGATGCCTAATTTTTAAAATGAAAAAAATCTCCCCACAGTAAAATGCAGGGAGGTTTTTGTGAAATTATTTATACATGCCTGCACAGACAATATACTTCTTTCCGTCGGAACCTTTAACAAGCTTAAGATAAGTTGTTTTTGCATGGATACCTTTTTCACCGGGTTTTTGATAAGAATAATCGACCCAGCCGGTACCGTTTTTAAGGCCTGTATTTACGATATCATCCCGGAATTTTTTGCCTTTTACATCCGGCTTGCCTTTATAGCTTTTACCCACCAAAACTTTTTTGGGATGAGCGACGATTTTAACATCCGTATCATAAACAAAGACATAAAGCGCGGGATTATCCTTGTTTTTATAAGGATGCTCGGCTTTGATAATTTTAGCGAAAGTGCCGGGGGCGTCTTTGGTGATTTCCTGGGAAACTTTTTCAACCAGACTTATAACCATCTTTTTTGTAACCGGAGTTCCGGAAATGGCTAAGGCTGAAAAAGACAGGATTAAACCCATAACGGTTAAAAAGACGAACAGCTTTTTCATAAATGCTCCTTTTGTTAGTAAAAAATAACAATTAATTTTATGTTACCTGTAAATAGTCGGTCAGGTGCAAATAATCTTAAGGCAGGCGGGTGAATTAATATTTAGAAGATTGCAACGGAGGGTAGTTTTTTAAGAAAAAAGGAAATATACGAATCGTTAGATTCCGAAAAGTTGTATGGCGAATCCTGAAAAAGCGATAATAAAACCGGCCAGTGCATGCATATAACGTTCCCAGAATTCGGTTTTAATTTTCATTACCCCATTGGTTAACATAAAAACCATCCCCATCATGGTTGTAATGGTTACAAGACCAAAGCCCAGGGCGACCCAAACAACATCCGACCAGTGCCCCTTGGCGGCCGGATACATCAGCAGGGGAATAAGCGGTTCGCAGGGCCCCAGTACAAAAATAACAAACAAGGCCCAGGGCGTGATGGATTTTTCATTCCCGTGAACATGGGTATGGCCGCCAAGATGATGGTGTTTATGGTGATGAGAAGTGGAGTGTTCATGGTTATTCCCATCTTCATGCTGATGGGTATGTTCGTGCTCTACGGAACGCAATCCCAGGCGCAGCCCCCAAACACCATAAGCAAGACCAAAGGCAATGAGCATCCAACTGGCAATATCGCCGCGCCAGCCTTCGATGATCGTCATTTGCTGAAGGGCAACTCCAAAAGCAATGCCTACTGCGCCGAGAACCACCGAACCCAATACATGTCCTACGCCGCATAAAAAGGTGATGAACATGGTTTTCTTCAATTGCCAGTTCCGCGCCTTGGCTATTAATATAAAGGGCAGGTAGTGATCGGGGCCTACAATTGTATGGATAAATCCGATGCTTAAGGCGCTTAGTAAAAGGATATTAATTTCCATGCGATTTTTTTACTCATTGAATATTTAAAAATATATTGAACGTAAACAGTGTCCGGTTAAATGGTGCTGATCTATAATTGATTAGAATTTCTTCAAATTAACCCTCCCCACCCGCCGGCCGGCGGATTTCCCCTCCCTTCCAAAAAAAGGGAGGGGATTACCCTTCGACCCCAATAAAAAAAGGGGTAAACTTCGCTCAGGGTACAGAAGTGGGTTGGTTTTAAGTTCCTATAATATAGATATCGCTCTTCACATTGATATCACTGGCAGTCATTGACAATTTCCAATTCTATACAGCACACTATTGATTGAAAATAAATACTAACAAATCCGCGGCAATTGTTCACCCACCGGCATATCCACGATGCGCTTTACCCCCAGGCTATTTTCCATTAATACCTGGCCGGGATTATCACCGGTTACGGTACCGATAATAACAGCATTTTCCCCCAGTGGATGCTGCCGCATTGCTTTTAATACGGTTTCTGCGGCGTCTGCTTCAACCACAGCGATGAGTTTGCCTTCGTTGGCCGTATAAAGCGGATCGATGCCCAAAATCTCACAGGCGCCGCGTACGGCGTCCAGAACCGGAATTTTCCTCTCATCCAGTTCTATTCCCACCCCGGAAGAAACAGCCAGCTCATTTAATACTGCTGCCGCGCCGCCACGGGTAGGATCGCGCATGGCATTAATACCGCCCACAGGGAGTATGCTGCTGACCAGACCGTTTAATGCGGCGGTGTCACTGCGCACGGTAGTCTGAAAGGAGAGTCCTTTACGCGCGGTTAGTACGGCCATCCCGTGGTCGGCCAGGGTGCCGGATAAAATAATTTTGTTACCCGGTTTTAAATTAGCCGCGCTGATATGTAATCCCTCCGGAATAAAACCGATTCCGCTGGTATTAATAAACAGTTTATCGCAGCTGCCTTTTTCCACGACCTTCGTATCGCCGGTTACGATGCGTACGCCTGCCTTGTCGGCGGCATTTCGAACGGAAGTTACAATTTCGTGCAGTTCGGAAATGGGCAATCCCTCTTCCAATACAAAGCCGATGCTTAAAAACTTTGGAACAGCGCCGTTCATACAAACATCATTCACCGTACCGTTTACGGCCAAATCACCGATATTTCCGCCGGGAAAGAATATCGGGCTTACTACAAACGTATCGGTAGAAAATGAAAGCCTGCCACCGGGTGTTTCCAGCACGGCCTGGTCGTCTAAGCGGTTTAGGGTTTCGTTGCCCAGGCAGGGCAGGAAAACTTTTTCCAAAAGTTCAGCAGACAGTCTGCCACCTGCGCCGTGTGCCAACTGGATGGTTGTATAGTCCATTTTAGGCAGGGGACAGGAAAAGGATTCAATCGTTGTTTTTGACATAATGCGATCTTTAATTTATAATTTTGAATGTTGGATTTTAAATTATGAATTAAATATATCCTGTTTTAATGAATGCATCTAAAATTTAAAATTTAAAATCTAAAATTTATAATTGTCATTTATGGTACCTAAAATATGCCGAGCAGGCGCCCTCGCTGGAAACCATGGTCGCGCCCAATGGATGCTCCGGCGTACATTCGCGGCCAAAAGCGGGACAGGCATCCGGTTTTTTCAATCCCTGTAAAATTTCGCCGCTAATGCATATTTCCGGCTCTCGGGCTTCCATGTGGGATACACTAAATTTTAAAGAAGCATCGTGTGCCGCGTATTTTTCCCTTATTTTAAATCCACTTTGCGGAATGGTGCCAATTCCGCGCCATTTGCGATCGGTTATTTCAAATATTTCATGAATTATCTTTTTTGCCGGGATGTTTCCGGCACGGGATACGGCACGGCCGTATTCATTTTCCACTTTATATTTGCCGCGCTCAAGCTGTCGGACTGTCGTTAATATTCCCTGCACTAAATCGGCCGGTTCGAATCCGGTAACCACAATGGGAACTTTGTATTTTGCGGCAATGGGTTCGTATTCTTCCCAGCCCATTACAGCACAAACATGTCCGGCTGCAAGATAGGCCTGCACGCGATTTGAAGGAGAGGAGAGCAGGGCTTCCATGGCCGGCGGTACCAACACATGGCTGACCAGTTCACTAAAATTCGTAAGGTTTTCGTTGAAGGCCTGATGAATTGCCATGGCATTTCCCGGAGCGGTTGTTTCAAATCCGACCGCAAAAAAGACTACTTCTTTATCGGGATTCTCTCTTGCAATTTTAACGGCTTCCAACGGGGAATAGACAAACCGCACATCTGCTCCCTGCGAACGCGCTTCCTGTAAATCCATCGTGGAACCCGGAACACGCAGCATATCACCGAAGGAGGTAAAAATGACATTGGGCCGGGAAGCGATTTCCAGCGCCTGATCGATAAGTTCCAGCGGGGTGACGCAAACAGGGCAGCCCGGTCCGTGTACCAGTTCTATCTGATTCTTTAATAATTCGTTAATCCCGCTGCGCATGATGGAGTGGGTCTGACCACCGCAGATTTCCATGATCACCCAGGGGCGGGTAACCGTTTCTTTAATCTGGGTGATTATATTCCGGATTATTTTGGGATTACGGTATTCATCTAAATATTTCATTTAAAATTTCCAATTGCCAAATACGATTAAGAGCCCTTGTTTTGACGATTACCCAAATTTCTAAAATGAAATTAAGGAAATTCCAAAAGCAAGCGCCAAATTCTAAAATATAAACTTCACCCAAAGAGTGATTCATTGTTTGAGTTTAAGTTATTGTTTCTTTGATATTTGTTTGTCATTTATAATTTGTCTTTTGGAATTTTAAGTCTTATTTTTTTCTGATAAGGGCTCATTTTCAATGGTGTACCCCTCGGCTTTTAACTGTTCCGAAACATCGTCCCAGGCTTCAAAGGATTTTTGCGCTTCCTCTTCATCGAGAAGAGAAATGGCAAATCCGGCATGCACAATTACATACTGGCCTTCCTCTGCTTCCGGCACATAGGCCAGGCAAACACTGTTCAGCGTTCCGCTGTAATCGATATGACCCATCAGCAGGCCGTTTTCTTCATATATTTTGACAATCTTACCGGGAATGGCCAGACACATTTTAACTCCTTCTGCAGCTTATTCTCACCTGTAAACCATAAAATACAAACGTAATTTTTTAAATAAAAGGGAAAATTTATTTAATTCTAATCAATCGTTTTTTTGACTGAATACGATGCTTTGTCCAATCCTGCCTGTAAAAGTTTCTGCCCGATAACCGCCTGACCCAGGGAAATACCGCCGTCATTCATCGGAAAGCGCTGCTGCGTAAAACTTATTAATTGCAATTCTGCAAGTCGATTTTGCAATCCGGCCAATAATACTTCGTTTTGAAACACGCCCCCGCTGAGTACAATTTTTTTAATTCCGGTTTCTTCGGAAATTACTTTTACTGTGTGCGCAAACAGCTCAACCAGTGTCTTATGGAAACGTGCGGCAATCAGGGATTGTTCCTGACCGGAAAGAATTGCTTTAACAATCTCCCGGATTAAAGGACTTACAGGAATCTGCGGCAGGGATGTATTAAACACAAACGGTTTAACATCAAATGACGAAACGCTTTGAGTTAATTCGATAGCCGCCTGTGCTTCGTAATGCACTTCACCCCGCATCCCACAGAGCGCCGCAACCGCGTCGAACAGACGTCCGCAACTGCTGGTGAGCGGTGTATTTACCTCTTTTTCAACCATCTCACCGATTACTTGCAGGGGATAAGAGGCCAGGGTTTCCATTTGCGGAGGCTTCCCCTTAAAAGCCTGGTACAAATATCCCGCTGCCGTACGCCAGGGCTGACGAATGGCGGCATCTCCTCCGGGCAGAGGCATAGGTTCCAGCCAGGCGCTGCGTTCAATCGCGGTGTACGTGCCGGTTAAGATTTCGCCGCCCCAAATGGTGCCGTCATACCCGTAACCGGTTCCGTCCAAAATCAAACCAATAACCGCTTCATCCAAATCGTTTTCCGCCATGCAGGAAGCCATGTGGGCGTGATGATGCTGAACCGGAATCAAATTTTTAGCGGATTGCTCTTTTGCCCAGCGGCTGGAAAAATAACCGGGATGTTTATCATAGACGATGACATCCGGATCACAAGTCAGAATCTGTTTGAAGGTTTGAACCGTCTCTTTAAAAAAAGAATTTGCCGTTACATTTTCCAGGTCTCCGATATGCTGGCTCACAAAAGCACGGTTTTCTTTTAAAATACAAATGGTGTTTTTCAGTTCAGCGCCTGCGGCGAGAATCGTTGGTCCCGAATTCTTTAAAAGATAAGGTCGCGGTACAAAGCCCCTGCTGCGCCGTAAAAACTGGGTTTGTTTATCCACCGTAAATAATACGGAATCATCGCTGCGTACCAGAATATCGCGGTTGTGCATTAAAAATCCGTCGGCAATATCGCTTAGCCGTTGACGCGCTTCCTCATTGGCAATGGCAATAGGCTCTTCGGAACGGTTAGCCGAAGTTAGCACCAGTGCGTTTAATTTGTCTTTATCCTGATTTTGGCGCAGACGGTCAAATAAAATATAGTGCAGGGGCGTGTAGGGCAGCATAATGCCCAGACGTTGATTACCCGGAGCGACGGCCTGTGCGATAGGAGAGTCAGCTTTCTTTTTCAGAAGAACAATGGGACGCTGCGGATTTTGCAGCCATTCTTTCTCCTGAGCCGAAATTAGGGCAATCCGCTGAATGCTCTCCAAATCGGGCATCATCAGGGCAAGCGGTTTTTCTTCACGATTTTTTCGCCGTCGCAGACGCCTAACCGCCTCTTCGTTTAGGGCATCAACCGCAAGATGAAATCCGCCCAGTCCTTTGATGGCCACTATCTTTCCCTGCAATAGAAATGTAACCGCTGTGTCAAAAGCCGCATCTTGTTCGGAAAGAAGCGCTGTATTTTGATTTTCTTCGAACCAGACTTTTGGGCCGCAATCGGGGCAGGCGTTGGGCTGGGCGTGAAAACGGCGGTTTTCGGGATTTTCGTATTCGGCTTTGCAATCAGCACAAAGAGGGAAAACAGACATGGCTGTAAACGGCCGATCGTAAGGAACTCCTTTGATGATGGTAAAGCGCGGACCGCAATTGGTACAGTTGATAAAGGGATAGAGGTAGCGTCTGTCCTGTGGATCAAACAGTTCACGCAGACAATCGGGACAGACAGACACATCCGGGGAAATAAGCGTTTCATTTCCGTCTCCGGCAAGGGAACGGCGGATCAAAAAGTCGGAAGAATCCTGAGGTACTATTTCTTTAAAAGATGAATTCGTAATCTCGCATAGTGGCGGCGGATGATGAAGCAGTTCATTTTTGAATTTTTCGATTGAGGTTGGAAGTCCCTCAATTTCAATTTCTACGCCGCGGTTGGAATTAGTGACGAAGCCGCTCAGGGAAAAACGGCGCGCCGTATTGTAAACAAAAGGACGAAAGCCGACGCCCTGCACAATACCGTTGACATGGATGCGTAATCGGATAGAATTTTGTTTAGTGGGTAGTGAATGGGTGGATTTCATAGAATTTTTATTTTGCATCAATAGTGTCCGGCTTAATTTTGATGATCTAAAATTTATTAGAATTTCTTCAAAATAACCCTCCCCTCCCGCCAGCCGGCGGATTTCCCCTCCCTTCCAAAAAAAGGGAGGGGATTAC
>JANTFQ010000093.1 GCA_024763405.1 Calditrichaceae bacterium | reverse complement strand
TTTCCAATTGTTCAAGGATATTTTTCTTTTCCGATTCCAGTGTTTCGTGTACTTCTTCGCTGATAAGTTCCTGCAAGACCAGATAGGTGCTGATACTACCCAGCACAAAGACGACTGCGGAAAACAGAATAAAATAGATGCTGATTTTCTTTAACAGTTTCATTTCACTCCAAAGCGGTACCCGATGGCGTACACCGTGTGCACATAGTCTCCGCCGCCGGCGGATATAATTTTTTTACGTAAATTTTTTACATGGGTGTAGATAAAATCGAAGGAATCCAGCATATCCGCCTGTTCGCCCAAAAGATGTTCGGCGATGGCTTCCCGCGTGAGCGTACGGTTGCGGTTGCTGAGAAAATACAACAACAATTCGTATTCTTTAGGCGTCAGCTCCAGCGGCTGCTCTTTTACCTCTACCTGCCGCGTATCGGGCAATACATGGATTTCATTAAAAATCACTTCCTGCTCGCCGTCAAATTGACGGCGGCGGATAATGGATTTGATACGCGCGCTCAATTCCGGCAGGTGAAAGGGCTTGGTCAGGTAATCATCTGCGCCGATGTCCAATCCTTTAATTTTATCGTCCAAAGCATTCTTGGCCGAAACAATAATCACCCCGCTATGCGAATGATTCCTTTTCAATTCACGAACCAGTTCCAGGCCGTTGCCATCCGGCAGCATAATATCGACGATGATGCAGTCATATTGATAGATATTTATTTTTCCCAGCGCCTGGGTGTAATTGTACACCGCCTCACATCGATAGTCGCTCTCTTTTAAAAAGTCTGTCATCGAAGCGGCTAATTCTTTTTCATCTTCAACAATTAAGATATTCATTTCCAGGCCTTCATTTATCCTCTGTATTCAACTGATAATAACTATTTTACAAACAACAATCAAAAAGTGAGAGAAAATACGAAAAAAATCTGAAGAAATTCTGGAGATAAGCGGTAAAAGAAATAACAATCTCATAGTAAATGAACAAAAAAAATTAAGCCAAGATCTTTATTTTGGACAGATGTGATTTTATTTAATAGACAGAGTTGAAATATGAACAAGAAACACTTAAATTTAGCGGCTTGATGTCCAAACACAACGGCTCTCTGACTCGAAGCTGTAAATCCATATTGAGGAGATGTTTTTCTTATGATGACCAAACTACGGGAATTTAGCAAAATTTTTATTATCATCATTGCTTTATCCTTTATCGGGCTTATGATTTTTCAATGGGGTATGAATTATTCCGGAAAATCAAACCAGCCGAAATTTGTTGGCAAAGTAAATGGCCACGAACTAAAGTATAAAATGTTTTCAGACTTATATCAGAAAACCTACCAGGACCAACGCGCACGCAGCGGCAAAACTCAGTTCAATGATACCGAGTTGCAGCAGCTTCGTGACATGGTGTGGGAACGCTTTATTCAGCAGACTCTTTTCCAGGAAGAAATGGACAAGCTGGGTATCAGCGTAAGTGATTCCGAAATTGTCTACCAAATTTACAACTATCCGCTGGATGATTTTAAAAAGCATCCTTCTTTTCAGACAAACGGCGTTTTTGATATTTCCAAATATCACGCCGCTTTTGCCAATCCCAATATTCCCTGGCACCAGGTAGAACAAATTTATCGCGAACAGATTCCCTTTCTCAAACTGCAAAATATCATCACCAGCACCGCCCGAATTTCTGAGAAAGAAATTATGGACGAGTTCATTCGCACGAACCTGAAAGCCCGTGTTGATTATATTTCCATTCCTGCCCGTAAATTTGAGAAAAATGACATCCCTGTTTCCGATGCGGAAATCGAAGCCTATTACGATGCGCATAAAGAAGAATATAAACAGGATGAAAAACGTAAATTAAAATATGTTGAATTTGATATCAGCACCACGGCGGCAGATACGGCTCATTTAATGTCCGAATTTGAAAACATCCGTACCCGCCTTACTTCGGGCGAAGATTTTAACGCCCTGGCACTGGAATACTCAGAAGATCCTTCCGTAAAAACCAACAAAGGCGTGATTGATTATTTCAAACGAAACGATATGGTAAAGCCCTTTTCCGACGCTGCATTTGCAGCAAAAAAAGGCGACATTATCGGCCCGGTAAAAACATCCTATGGTTTTCATCTTATCCGCGTAGAGGATAAAAAGAAAGAAAAAGGCATCGAGAAAGTAAAGGTCAGTCATATTCTGTTATCGGTTACACCGGCTCCGTCCCGTGTGTCCGAAATTGAGAGCGACGCCCGCTATTTTTCCGAAGATGCCAAAGACGGAGACTTTGAGGCTATTGCCAAGAAGAACGGCTACACAATTAAAGAAACTAATTTCTTTACTGAAAAAGGTAATTTTATTCCGGGAATCGGAAGCAACCCGGCCATAATGAATTTCACCTTCTCCAATAAACTGAATTCTGTTTCCGGGCTTTATAATCTGGATAAAAAAGGCTATGCTGTTTTGATGGTCAGCGCCATTCAACCGGCCGGATATAAAGATATCGAAAGCGAAAAGCGCAGTATCACCAATCGGGTACGTTTCGAAAAAGCCAAAGATGCGGCCCGGACATTTGCCGTGAAAACGGGCGAAAAGGTAAAAGCCGGTACAGATTTAAAAACAATTACCGAGCAGGATACCAGCCACACTCTGCTCTTTGCGACCACTCCTCTGTTTACCCTAACCGGAAGCGTTCCCGGTGTCGGCAAGTCGGTAAATTTCACGGCTGCGGCTTTTGCACTGGAACCCAATCAGACCTCTGACATGGTTGAAACCGACCGCGGTTTTTATTATTTAAAGCTGCTTGAAAAAACAGCCTACGACAGCACCGCGTTTAATCAGCAAAAAGAAACAATTAAACGCACACTGCTGAATAAAAAACGAAATCTAATTTTTGAAAAATGGTATGCCGGATTGAAAGAAAAAGCGGATATTATCGATAACCGTAAGATATTCGGATTATAAGAAACTATAAGTTTAAGCAATTAAAAAGAGCTTTCTCTATACAGGGAAAGCTCTTTTTTTTTAATAGAAACACGGTCATTCCGATTTTTCGCTTTAGCGGAAAGAGAAATCCCCTCTGCGTAAGCGTTGATGCTCTTCCAGGATCAATAATCAATATCCATCAGTGAATTTCCAATTTCCAAATCGACTGTAGGCAAGGGGTAAATTAAACCAATAGTTTTGCGGTTACAGTACACACTGTCATTCCGATTTTTTGCTTTATAGGTAAGAGGAATCTCCTCTGCGAAAGCGTTGATGCTTTCCCAGGATCAATAATCAATATCCATCAGTGAATTTCCAATTTCCAAGTCGTCTTTATCCGGTATGAAGAAGGAATTTCAATATCTATTAATCAATTAAAACTCAAAATTTAAAATCTAAGATTTCTCTCTATCTGTGACCGGCAGCAGTCAGCTTTTATTCCAGCATCCCAAATACCGCTTTGGTTAATTTCTTAAACTCTTTTTCGTCCAGCGACTGAGCACCGTCGCTTAAGGCGGCGGAAGGATTAAAATGCACTTCCACCATAATGCCGTCCGCGCCTACGGCCACCGCCGCCCTGGAAACCGGTTCGATGAGGCTGCGGATTCCGGTAGCGTGACTCGGATCTGCCATCACCGGCAGATGTGTTTTTCCCTTGAGCAGCGGAATCGCGCTGATATCCATTGTATTGCGGGTAGCTGTTTCGAAGGTGCGAATCCCCCGTTCACATAAAATCACATTCGGGTTACCCTGGGCTAAAATATACTCAGCGGAAAGCAGTAATTCTTTAACGGTCGCCATCATACCCCGTTTCAGCAAGATGGGTTTCATCGTCTTTCCCGCCTCTTTGAGCAGGATAAAATTCTGCATATTGCGGGCGCCGATTTGTAAAATATCCGAATATTCCGAAACGATGGGCAGATTTTCCACGGCAACAACCTCGGTAATGATGGGCATCTCAAACATATCGCCCGCTTCACGCAATAGTTTTAATCCTTCTTCACCCAAGCCCTGAAAACTATAGGGACTGGTACGCGGCTTAAAAGCCCCGCCCCGCAGGATATGCGCTCCGTATTCATGAGCAATCCGGGCAGACTCAATCATCTGCTCGCGCCCTTCCACACTGCAGGGACCGGCAATCAAGGTAAAATTTCCACCGCCAATTTTATGCCCGTTCACCTCCACGATGGTGGGCTCATTTTTAGCGTCTAAGCTGTACAAGGGACCGGATTTTTTTGTCGTGCCTTTCTTGCGGTGTGGTGCGTAATCATCGGCGCCTGCTTCAAACCTGGGATAGGAACCGAGCAGGTAAACGGCGCCTGTTAATTTCCGGATCTCTTCGAACGCTTCCGCAACATTCGCATCGCTGTGGCGCCCTTCGAGATCAACAAAAAAGTGATATTTCCAGGGTTCGCTTTTGGAAGGCCGTGACGCCAACTGCGTTAAGTTTACCTCGTATTTCTCAAAAACGCCGAGGCACTGGTGCAGCATTCCCGGCTGATCCAAAGCGTCAAAAGCAGCCGTGACCTTGCAGGGCAAATAGGCAGCCGTTTCTTTTTCTACCTTTTCCAGTGAAACCAAAACAAAGCGCGTCTGGTTATGGGGATAGTCTTCAATATTGGTATGCAAAACATCAAGCCCATACACATCGGCTGTTCCGGCGCCGGCAATGGCTGCGGCATCGGTTAGATTTTTATCGGCAATCATACGCGCGCTGCCGGCGGTATCATAGGTTGGAAGAATTTCCGCTTTTTCGAATTTACGTAAAAAAACTTCACACTGGGCAATAGCCGCCGGGTGTGAATATATTTTTTTAATCTCTCTCGTCTTAACGCCCTTATTTACCAAAAGTGCGTGGTGGATTGGGATGATAACTTCACGGGAAATATTGAGTGTGTTTTCGAGCAGCAAATCATAGGTGTGGGTAATACTGCCCATAATTGAGTTTTCGATGGGCAGCAGGCCAAAGTCGATTTTATTTTTCTTGAGCGCGTCAACTACCGCATAGGAGGTTTTAAAAGGTTTCTTTTCAACTTCCTGTTCGGCAAACATCGCGCCAATGGCGGTTTCACTGTAGGCGCCCTTTTCCCCCTGGTATCCGATTCGTAATGTTTTGGTTTTCACTTACTCTGCTCCTGTTGGGTATTCACAAAATTTTGAGTTTCTATTCATCCTTAACAAGGACACTCGGCCGATTAACAGCAGGACTTAAAAAAATTTAATTATTGAGGAAATATGCTTTAAAAAACGACTCACCCCCTGATTCCCCCTCTCTTTTTAAAAGAGAGGGGGACCTAATGGCTGCCAATAGTGCGATTGATCTGAGTAGGGGGTGAGTTGAATGACAAGCCACAAAATTTTGCTGAGTAAAGGACATAATCACAAAAATTAAACCACTTCCCCAATTAAAGTACCTGACGTTACTTCCTCTATTTTTACGTTGACCAGTGCTCCGTCTTTTGCACCGTCGTCCGGAAAAACAGCGATTTTGTTTCCATCCGTGCGTCCCAGCAGTTGATTGGGTTTTTTGCCTTTTCCCTCTACCATCACTTCAAAGGTTTCTCCAATGTGCATTTGATTTCGTTTCAGGGAGATTTCCTGCTGCATGTCCACGAGGCGTACAATGCGTGATGTTTTATCTTCTTCCGAAACATCATCGGGATATTTTCGGGACGCAATGGTATGCTGCCGTTCCGAATATTTAAACATAAAAGCGGCGTCAAATTCAACGGTGCGCAGTACATCCAAGGTCTGCAGAAATTCTTCTTCGGTCTCTGTCGGAAAACCGACAATCACATCGGTTGTTAGGGCCAGTCCGGGGATCCTTTCGCGCATGTGCAGGGCCAGGTCGATAAATTCTTTTTGTGTGTAAGTACGGCTCATCAAATCTAGTACACGGTCGCTTCCGGCCTGCAGGGGGAGATGAATATGCGTGCAGGCCTTAGGATTTTCGGCTACAACCTGCAGCAGCTTTTCCGGAAAATCTTTGGGATGAGGCGAGGTAAAACGGATGCGCTCGATGCCTTCAACTGTGCTGACACGATTGATTAAATCGGCAAAATCTGACGATTCGTGGCGGTAGGAATTCACATTCTGGCCGAGCAACGTAATCTGTTTAAAACCCTGCGCTGCCAGCCTGCGTGCTTCTTCCACCACATTTTGCGGGTCCCGGCTGCGCTCCCGGCCGCGGGTATAGGGCACCACACAAAATGTGCAGAAATTATCACACCCGCGCATGACCGCAATCCAGGCATTTACGCCCGGCGTATGTTCCGGAAAAATATCACTGTACGTCTCATATTCCGAGAGTGACAGCGCATATTCTTTTGCGCTGTCTTCAGAAACATGCTTAATCATGGACGGCAGTTTTTTATAGCTGTCCGGTCCGGCTACAAGGTCTACGCCAACTTTTGCTTCCAGCAGGTCTTTCTTTAAATTTTGGGCCATACAGCCCAGAACCCCAAGCACGAGTTTTTTATTACCGCGTTTTAGCTGTTTTAAAACATTGATGCGCTGCTGCACCTTTTGATGTGCATTTTCACGCACCGAACAGGTATTTAAAAATACGACGTCCGCTTCTTCCGGAACAGCGGCAAAATGGTAATCTTCCTTTTTTAAGATGGCTTTAACAATTTCGGTGTCATATTCATTCATTTGACAACCGTATGTTTCGATATATACGTTTTTCACAAAAGTTCTCCAAAAAGATATTCATCCTGCACTTCCATTAATTGCACAGGAAGCAGTTCATTTTTCAAATTCCGATCGCTCTGCACACGGACACGCAGATAATTATCCGTCCAGCCTTCCCAAAATCCGTTCTGCTCTTCTTCGAAAAGAACGTTTGTTTTAGCCTGGATAAAAGTCTGCGCAAAGGCCTGTTTTTTGCGTTTCCCCGTTTCAAATAGAATCTTACTGCGTTCTTTCTTAACGGCATGTGGCACTTTGGGTTTCAGATTAAAGGAGGTAGTACCCTTGCGATCGGAATAGACAAAGACATGAAAATACGAAACCGGTAAATCGACCAGGACCTTTTTTGTATTGATAAATTCAGCCTCCCCCTCTGTGGGATAACCAACCATAACGTCTGTCCCGATACCGATACCGGGAATTTTATCGGCGGCATATTCCACAATTTCACGAAATTCCGCAACCGTGTGTTTCCGGCGCATAGAATCCAGGATGGCGTCATCACCACTTTGCAGCGGAATATGTAAATGACGACATACCTTCCTGGAAGCGGCCATATAGTCGATTAGTTCTTTGGTAACTGTAGTTGGTTCGATGGAACTGATACGGATACGTTCGATTCCGGCTATTTCTTCCAGTTTCTGTAGCACATCTAAAAAATGTTTTCCATTCTGCTGGTAAGTTCCGATATTAACGCCGGTTAAAACAATTTCTTTATAGCCCTGCTCCGCGAGATGGCGGGCTTCAAGAAGAATATCTTCAAATTTTCGGCTGCGCGCCGGACCGCGGGCTTTGGCGATGATACAAAAAGAGCATACAAAACTGCAGCCGTCCTGAATTTTTAAATTAGCGCGGGTATGCGTATCAAAAAAATCCACCGTTTCTATTACAAATTCTTCTTTGGATATTTTGGATGAATGTATCACCGTGGGCTGCGGATTTTTTACCAGATTTTCATCCAGTAAATCGGGCAGATTCATCTTCTTTTCGTTACCTACTATTAAATCGACACCTTCAATTTTACGGATCGCTTCTACACCCATCTGGGCATAACAGCCGGTGACCGCCACAAAAGTATCGGGATTTTTTCGAATACTTTTACGGACGGCCTGTCGGCATTTGGAATCGGCCTGCTCGGTAACGGTACAGGTATTGATGACGGTGAGATCAGACTGTTCACCAAATGGAACAATTTCGTAGCCCCGCTTTTTTAAATTTGATGCAATGAGTGCGGTTTCGGCCTGATTAAGTCTGCAGCCCAGTGTGTGCAGCGAGGCGGTTCGTGTATTTTGTTTCATCTATAAAAAAAGCTGCCCATTTGGGCAAAGCGCTTCCTTTCTTGAAGGAA
>JANTFQ010000092.1 GCA_024763405.1 Calditrichaceae bacterium | reverse complement strand
GAAATGACACAGAATGCCTGTCATTTCGAACGAAAAGGAGGATTAAATCCGAGTTTGAGGAGAAATCTTATGATTGAATCCCTTTCTGCAACAGCCTCACAAGGAGAAGGGAAACCTTCTTTTCTTCGTCTCCCTGCAGGAGAGGAAGGCCTGCCCCGATACTCCGGGGGGTGAGGTTTTAGACTACTTTAAAGGCCGAAACTAATTATTCGCCAAGATAGGTTCCCTGTTTTATCACAGGTATTTTTTCTTTTTTCGCATTAATATCATCCACACTTTGCGCGAAGAGCGGACTAATCTCAAATTCGAATGGGGGAATCCCATGTGCATCCACCTTTAGCGGAACTCCCGCTTGTGTTAGCAATCCGGCATAGTTGCGCAGTAAATCACGTTTGGCGGAAGCCGGTGAATCACTGCCTTCTTTATTTTTAACCGCGCTGAATTCCCTGCTGCGTTGAACTTCCATCGTAAAACTTTTTTGTACATCAAGCAGTAAATCAAAGATAAAAGTCTCAAATTTAATACCATTTTTTTCATCAGACTTAATTTTCTCACCCGCCTCATCAATACAGGGGATATTTTTTTCTGCCTTATGATAAGGTAAACGTGCACCGCGTCCGGCTCTGTTTAACAAAAATTCTACATCCATCATGTGAATAGCGGTATTTCCCGCCCAATACTTCAATTCTCCATCTTCCGTTCTGGCAAAAGTTTCCTCTTCGCCGAGATCGCTGTATTCCACAACACCATCTTGTCCGTTTATCTTACAGATAACGCCCATTTTTTCTTCGGGTCCGGTTTTACGAATTACCTTGGTGGACATTTGCGATTTGGCCGCAATGTGATAGCCTAAAAATAATGGATCGCAGATATTTACCAAAACGTTATCCACCTGAAAATAGAACAGGTGCCTGATGCCCCGCGCTTCCATATCCGATAACGAACCACTTTTATGCAATGCCTGTAACGAACCGCCATGCCCGTTGGGATTAAAAAACAAACGGTGTTTATTTTCCATTATTATTTTACCGTTCTTATCAAAGGCGGGCAGCATATCCTGTTTAAAAAAGTGAACGTCGTTTTCTGAAAGACCAAAATATGCCATTTCCCGGAAGAATTGAACGGTCATATCGTGATTGGTTTCCGAGGTCATAATATACCAGGGTAGTCGCGTATTATATTTATTGTTCAGGTAAAGCAGCTTTTCGGCAAATAACTGAAACAGCGGTTTCCGTTTCACCGGGGTAACCGGAAAAATTCCCTTTGGCCCGTCAAAGCCCAACCGCGAGCCCTGTCCGCCAGCCACCAGGAAAGCGGCAACCTCCCCTTTACGTAAAGCTTCTTCACCCAGAGGCAAAACAGCGCTGTCACGATTCTTACGATTTCTTAAAGTCATCACTTCCGTTGGTTCCAGTTTAAAAAATCCGCTGATCTCTTTTTCGCTGCCGTCCTGCAAGGCCAGCAATTCCTTTAATATGGGAATATCAATTTTGCTTACCTGGGATAAAAGCTCCTGCCGCTCGTTTGTATTTAATGAATCCCAAAAGCGAAAAATATGACCTTGATTTTGCGCATATAAATGTTCAATTTTTTGTTGAAGTGTTGAATCCTGCACAGTTATCATGCACTGCTTCCCTTTCCAAATTTTGATAATCTACCTGCAAACGAGTGGAATCCGCTTGTCAGGGTAATTTAAAATCCATTACAATTACGGTTACATCATCTTCAAATATATCCGAACCGGTGTGTTTTTTCAGGTCCGCCTGTAAGGCATTCAAATAGGCCTCCGGCTTTTCCGCGGCACGCTCTAACAGTCGGACCCGGACCCGGTCATCCCCGTACATTTTTCCCTTTTTATCTGCCGCTTCGTTTACGCCGTCCGTATAGATTACCAGCCGCGAATTATCACTTAAGGTTATTTTCTGCTGTTCATAGGAAATATTTTCTTCCATAACGCCCAGCAAGAATCCTTCTGTATCAAGTTCCGTTATTTCACCCGATGCATAATTATAAAGCAGAGGACGCGGGTGAGCCGCATTGCTGTATATGAACTGTCCTGTTTTTCGTTCTAAGATGGCATAAAAGGCGGTGAAAAATTCACCCATTTGCAGCACCTGGCAAAAATCACTGTTCAGTTTGGCCATCACCTGGGCCGGATCTAAAATTTCGACCGCATATTTTTGCAGGGTCATTTTAAACATCGCCGAGAGCATCGCAGCCGCGACTCCATGACCCGAAGCATCGGCCAGAATTATACCGATCAGTTCTTCATCAATATCAAAAATATCATAAATATCGCCGCCGAGCTGACTGGAAGGCAGGTACGAAGCAGCGAAGTGAACATTTTTATATTGCGGGAGTTTTTCGGGTAATAGACTCTTCTGAAATTCACCTGCTTTTCGTAAATCCTGTATCAGCCTTTTATTCTGGCTTTCAATCGTTTTATTCTGGGATTTCACCTTGCGCAAGGCACTGCGCAGATCGTCCGCCTGTTTTTCCAGCAGACGGTTCTGTTGGGTTATTTTATCGAGCAGATGGATGCGTTCCGCGCTGATCCCCATGAACTCGGAGATAGTTTCCAGCATAAACCGATCGGAATCATCCAACTTGATGCGTTCTGTGTTTTCGATATTCAAAACACCGTAAATCCGTTTTTTTGACCGGATAGGAAACGCAAACACGCTGGCCGCATCGGACAGGGTTCCGCGGAAAAAATCGGTGGAGGCGGGGACATTATCAACAATCAGAGCCTTCCCGGTTCGGAAAACACGCCAGGGAATACCCTTGTCTGCCGGGTATTTTTTCCCGGGTTTTATCTTATTAACGAGCGCTTCCTTGCCCTTCCCGTCAAATGCTTTTAAAACCAGGGTATTCAGCGGTTTTTCTTCGAAGAACAAACTGAGCAATGAAGACTCAAAAAAAGTTTTATAGAGTGTATTCAGAACATAATTACTAAGGCTGGTTAAATCATTTTCACTCGACACCATTTTACTGATATCATTTATCGTCTGTACCTGCATGTATCTTTTTTCAAGCAGCCGCTCGCTTTTTATCTGCTCGGTTAAATCGATAAAACTCTCAACGATTCCGATTGATTTTCCATCTTCCCCGGTAATATGCGAAACATTTCTGTTAATAAAACGAAGCTGCCGATCTTTGGTTAAAATCTGAGAAACACTGCTGTCGAGTGTTTTTTGCCCTTCCGATTGCGTATTCATTTCCAGCAGCGTATTATCCAGTCGCAGGAGCTGCTCCATTGTTTTACCCGCCACCTCCGAAGCGCTGTACCCGGTAATTTCTTCGGCCCGGGCATTCCAGGTACGGATTCTGCCTTTTAAATCACAGGTGATCATTGCATTTGGAGAATTCTGAAATACCGCTTCGAGGTAGTTTTTAGATGTTTTAATCTGCGCGATAAGCGTTTCTAAATCAGCCGTATATTGTTTTACTTTTTCGCGCAGGGCAATGCGCTCGGCAGCCCGTTCGATGGTCAGAAGGATAACTTCAAAATCGATGGGTTTTAAGATAAAATCAGATGCGCGGAGTTTTAGCGCTTTGATGGCGGAATCCATATCGCCATGACCCGTCATGACCACAATTTCCGTTTCCTTGTCGTCTTTACGGATTTCTCCGAGCAATTCCAGTCCCGACATGCCGGGCATACGAATATCGGTAAAAATAATGGATGGCTTGCTTTGTTTATAGATCATTAACCCTTCGGTAGCATCCGCCGCGGAAACGACGGTGTACCCTTCCAGAGCAAGATATTTACTTATTGTGGAACAAATGAGGGGCTCGTCATCAACCACAAGTATATTTGGTTTCACCATATCCGGAGATGCTTTTTCCGGCGTTTCGGCGTCTGTTAAAATTTCTTCCCAGCCCATCTCAGTTTACCAAAAACGTTTAAAATTTACTCTCTAACTGCCTTTTTCCGGGTCTTTGCAGCGGTTCTTTTTAAGTAGTGCCCGTCCGTCTAAAACCGCATTATTCTCTGACTTTATAGACAGACACGAATTAAAAGGTACTGATTTTCACGTATTTTTGTCAAACCAAATCAGAGCAGGCAAAACATCATATCCATAACATTCGTACCAGTCGGACCGGTTTTTATAAGATTTCCTGTTTGCTCAAAAAAATGATATGAATCGTTTCGTTCCAAATAATCGTCTATATCCAGTCCGGTTTTTACGGCAATTCTATAACTGTCCTGATCAATCCAGGCGCCTGCCGCGTCGGTCGGGCCGTCGGTTCCGTCCGTACCGACACTGCAGAAATAGAATGGCTCCGGTATATCCTTGAGCAATTTCAAAACGATAAGAGCCAGTTCCTGATTGCGGCCGCCCAATCCATTGCCCTTAAGGGAAACCGTAGGTTCGCCTCCGGTAATGAGGCATATTTTTCTGGAATCTGTTTTTCTGTTTCGCAGCTCCTTTTTGATCTGCTCTGCCCAGAACGCACCTACTTCGTGTACTTCGCCCTGCTGTCTGTCGTTGACAATTCGCGTTTGATACCCCGCCTGTGCGGCTGTATTCTGAAGGGTATCAAGCGCCAGCCGGTTATTTCCGAGGATGGTATTCTGTAAGTTTTTAAACAGGATATCTCCCGGTTTTGGCGTTTCGGGTTCTTTGCCGTTCAATCCCCGTTTAAAAAAATTTAGAATCGTAGCAGGAAAGGTACGGTCCAGTCCATAGGCCGTAATAATTCGCCAGGCATCTGCAAAAGTAGATCCGTCTGGCGCAGCAGGTCCGGAGGCGATATTTTCCGGAAGATCGCCGATAACATCAGAAAGGATAAAAGTCTCCAGCCGGGCGGGCATCGTAATTCCGGCAAAACGCCCCCCTTTCACCAGCGAGATATGTTTGCGTAACACATTCATTTCTTCGATGGATGCCCCGCAGCCCAGTAATTGCTCATTAAAAGTCTTTAAATCCTGTAATCCGATTGAAACAGGAAGACGTTCAAATAAGGCAGACCCTCCGCCGCTTATCAGAAAAAGAACCAGATCACGATGTGTGGCCGTCGCTGCAATTTTAAGCAATTGTTTTGTGGCGTCCAGTGTATTCTGATCGGGAACAGGATGAGCAGCTTCAAATAATTTTACTTTTTTTAACGCGCTGCCGTGTCCATATTTCACAATCACAGCACCTTGTGTGAGCCGATTTCCTAACCTGTCTTCGAATGCTGCTGCCATGGGTGCCGCTGCTTTTCCAATGCCTAAAACATATATATTTTTAAAGGATGATAAATCGATCTTCCGGCCGTTTATGAACAGGTGATTTCCCCGGAGCGGTATTCCGGTTTGCACCAGCTTATACGGATCTACTGCACGTAAGGAAGCGCGGATCAATTTCTGCGCAAGCGTATGAACGGGATTTGGTTTCATAATAAGTTTGGTTTTGGTCCTCTTATAATTGACTCGACATCTTTTGAAAAAATATAAATGAATTCGGCATTAAAAAGTAGTTTTTTTTCATTATTAAATTTCGTTTTAAGCGCTTGTTTTTTTAAGATTTGTTTAGAGCTTGTGATTTGTATTTTAAAATCCTATTTAGTATCTTTAAGCGGTAGCATCTGGTAAAATCACAGGAGATATAAAATGCTTTTACTGAACCCTAAAAAAGACACTCTCGATCATCTGGATAATTTTTCAAAAGAAATTTTACTAAAAACAATTTCTTTCTTCGAAAAAAAAGGATTACAAAAACTCAAGGAAGATGATCATGAGCGCGTCTGGTATACGGACTTCCTGGAATTTGTAAAAGAAGAAGGTCTGTTTGCTTCTTTTTTAACCCCGCAAAAATACGGCGGCCCAAATGCCCGCTGGGACACATACCGAAACGCACAATTAAATGAAATTCTGGGCTTTTACGGATTGAACTACTGGTACGCCTGGCAGGTGACCATTTTGGGTTTGGGACCCATCTGGATGAGTGATAATGAAGCCGTTAAAAAACAAACCGCACAATTTTTAAAGGACGGCGGCATCTTTGCGTTTGGTCTTTCGGAAAAAGAGCACGGGGCCGATATTTATACCACCGATATGGTTTTAACTCCGGACGGAAACGGCGGTTACCGGGCCAGCGGCAGTAAATATTATATCGGTAATGGAAACGAAGCCGCGTTGGTTTCTGTTTTTGGAAGGATGGCAGAAAGCGATGAATACGTCTTTTTCACCGCCCGGCCGGAACATGAAAACTATGAATGCGTACAGAATGTGGTCAATTCCCAAAATTATGTGGCCGAGATTAAACTGACCGATTACCCTGTCACCGAAGCGGATATTCTATCACGGGGCCGGGATGCCTGGGATGCCGGACTGAATACGGTAAATGTGGGAAAATACAACCTGGGCTGGGCTTCTATCGGCATGTGCACACACGCCTTGTACGAAGCGGTGAACCACGCTTCAAAACGGGTTTTGTTCAAACACACGGTTACCGAATTTACCCATATTAAACAATTTTTTGTAGATGCTTACACCCGCCTGATGGCCATGAAACTTTTTGCCCTGCGTGCTTCCGATTATTTTCGCAGCGCTTCCCTGCAGGACCGGCGTTACCTCCTTTATAATCCAATGGTAAAAATGAAGGTCACCTCACAGGGTGAAGAAGTGATTAACCTGCTATGGGACATTATCGCGGCCAAAGGTTTTGAAAAAGATATGTTCTTCGAGTCGGCCGCGCGGGATATCCGGGCACTGCCCAAACTGGAAGGTACCGTCCATGTGAATATGGCCTTAATCATTAAATTTATGGCCAACTACTTTTTCAAACCGGGTGAATTTCCGGAAATCGGTACCGTTAATGAAACTAAAAACGACGATTTCCTATTTGCCCAGGGACCGACGCGGGGATTGGGCAAAATTAAATTCCATGATTATAAAATCACTTATAATAGCATCAATTTACCCAATATTACCATCTTTAAAAAGCAAATCCGGCTGCTTAAACTTCTTCTGGTCGCAGCCAAACCCAACAAGGTACAGATAAAGGATTTCGATTTTCTGCTGAACCTCGGTGAACTTTTTACCCTGGTCGTATACGGCCAGTTGATTATCGAAAATGCGAAGCTTTTAAATATTGATAATGACCTTATCGATCAGATATTTGATTTTATGATTCGTGATTTTTCAAAATATGCAATGCTGCTGTATTCCAAAACAAGCAGCACGGCCCTGCAGCAGAAGATTTGCCGCCAGATGATTCGTAAACCGGTGGTCGACACGAAACGGTTTGAGCGTATTTTAAAAACGCAGGTTTATGCTTTAGAAGACGATTATGAAATGAATAAATAGACTGGGAATCCGCCAACAAGGATCCAAATAAATATCAGGGAGTGGAAAAACATTTTACCCCAATATAAATATTGGGGCTAAAATTCTGAAGCTTAATTCGTTAGCCCCATCCTTTAGGATGGGGATTAAGTTGATAACACACACTCACTTTTCGGGCTTAAGCCCTTTTTAGAGTAGACTCTTCAATTGAAAGAAAAGAATGTATCATTATCAAAAAACCAAACGTTACTTTGCCCAGGCGGCCAATGATATTCTGGATATCGCTGAAGAAGAACTTGAGGCTTTAGGCGCAAAAGGAATAAGCCCGGCCTATCGCGGCCTCTATTTTAATGCTTCAAAAAAAGTGCTTTATAAAATTAATCTGCAATCCCGTCTCATTAACCGTGTGCTGGCGCCTCTTCTGCAGTTCAACTGCCATTCTGATAAATATTTATACAACACCGCCTTGCAGATCAAATGGGAAGATTTTTTAAATTCCGGGCAAACCTTTGCCGTCTTTGCTTCGGTCACTCAGAGTAACATTCGTCATTCCAAATACGCCGCTCTGCGCTTAAAAGACGCCGTGGTGGATTATTTTAGAGAACGCACCGGCAGCCGCCCGTCCATCGACACCCGTAATCCCGACTTATGGCTGAATTTATATATTGAAAATAATGAAGCGGTAATCAGCGTGGATACTTCCGGCGGCTCCCTGCACCGGCGCGGTTACCGGCTCGAAGCCGTTCAGGCGCCGATGGCCGAAACCGTTGCCGCAT
>JANTFQ010000091.1 GCA_024763405.1 Calditrichaceae bacterium | reverse complement strand
GCCCCGGCGGCTTCGAATAAAAAAGTCAGGCTCACGGCCAGGCGCAGGGAACGTCCAATCATTCCCAGCCGGTCGATATTCAGCATTTCCTGCATCAGAACCCGTTCTTTTACCGCCATACCTCTTCCAAAAAAGAGCGCCAGGAAACTGGAAAAAGTCATAATGCCCAGCCCGCCGATTTGAATTAAAATCAGGATCACCATCTGCCCGAAGTAGGAAAAATGGGTGCCGGTATCCACCACAATTAAACCCGTCACACAAACCGCGCTGGTTGAAGTAAAGAAGGCATCCAGCACATTCAGCGTTTTGCCCGGGGCGGTTGCTTTTGGCAGCAGGAGAAAAGCTGCGCCGATGATTATGACAATTAAAAAGCTCAACAACAGCGTTTGCGCCGGATGAAATTTAAGCGCTGCAATTTTACGATTTAATCGCAGGCTGCCGCTGATCAGCGACAAGACAATTATAACCTGAGCGGATACAATTGTCAGCTTGGTTATCACGCCCACATCAACGCCGGTAATAAAACGTGAAATAGCCGCCATTCCCAAAGCATTAATCAGGAATATGGTACGGGCAATAATTACAATTATCAAAAGGGTTTCGAACCAGTGGCGCTTTAAAAAGGAGATACGACCTTGTGTAAAAACTATTTTAATCAGAAACTGCAGGACAAAAAAGAAGAGTATCAAAATATCAAGCCGGGCCAGTCGACCTTGCCAACTGCTGGAAATATAAAATCCATATTCTGAAACGAGACTGAAGATAGCCGTTAAAGCCAAAAGATAGGAAAAAATCCGCAGCCCACGGTTTACCGCATCCGACCAGGCAATAATTTTCAAATTGATTGTTTTTAACAAAGTATGTCCGGTTCCTGTATCAATATTGTAAGACCTGAATATAATAAAAAACTAAACTTATGTGAAGCAATTCGGTAAAATTAGTTTTTTAGGTTAGATCGACCTGCCGTTTTGGGATTGAATCGACTATTTTTCTTTTTGAGGTAAATCGGCTGCGTCGATTTGTCTTCTTCATTTAGAGTGAACGGATTGTGCCGATTTAATCTATTTTGCATGACACAGTCATCGCACTTCCCCAAAAAGGCACAAAACAATTTGCTTGAATTATAAGGTTCCTCTTTCTATTTTACAGTATGTTCATTTAAACCTATCAAATGAGAAAAAATTTTGCGATGATTATGAAATTTCTGCACCGCCTGGATGCTGCCGCCGCCCGTTTGGAAGAATGGATTCTCATAACCGTTGTGATAAGTATGGTGCTCTTTTCCTTTTTGCAGGTCGTGCTGCGCAATGTCCTTTCCGAAGGGATTCTGGGCGGAGATATTGTACTGCGGCATCTGGTACTCTGGGTGGGATTTATCGGGGCTTCGCTGGCAACACGCTCCGAAAGACATATTAATATTGATGTCTTTTCCAGATTTTTAAAAGGCCGCGCAAAGTTGGTTGGCGGAATTATCGTCAATCTTTTTTCAGCGTTTATCGCCTATTTTCTTACCTCTGCTTCAATTTCATTTGTTTTAATGGAACGGGAATTTAAAACCGTCCTGTTCGCTTCGGTGGAATCCTGGTACTTCCAGGTCATTATTCCCATCGGCTTTGCTATTATTACGTTCCGTTTTTTAATACTAACCCTGGACAAACTGGTCCTATTCTTTTCTGGCACGGAGGGTGAAGCATGATCACGCTGAGTATCGGCCTGCTTCTGCTGCTGTTTGCCCTCTTCGGTACGCCGCTGTTTATCATCATTTCGGCCATCGCCCTGCTGGCTTTTCATGCCGTGGAAATCGATCCTAGTGCGATGATAATAGAGCTGAACCGCCTGACGACACAATCGGTACTGTTAGCCATCCCTCTGTTCACCTTTGCCGGTTATCTGCTGGCCGAAAGCAAAACCCCGGAACGGCTGGTGCATATTTCGAGACTTGTATTTAAAAAACTACCCGGCGGTCTGGGGATTGCCGCTCTCGTTACCAGCGCCGCCTTCACCGCGCTTACCGGCGCTTCCGGTGTTACCATCATTGCCCTCGGCGGACTTTTATATCCCATTTTACTTAAGGAGAAATATCCCAAAAAATTCAGTCTGGGTCTGCTTACTTCTTCCGGCAATCTCGGCCTGCTATTTCCACCCAGCCTGCCCATCATTTTATACGGGCTTATCTCACAGGTCAGCATTGACAAACTCTTTTTAGCGGGTATTTTGCCCGGAATATTAATGGTTTTTCTGCTTTCCGTGTACAGCGCCGTATATATGAAAAAAAGCGTACCCGTAATTCAGGAAAAAATGCCCGCCTGGCAGGCCATAAAAAATGCCGGCTGGGAAATTCCTTTACCCTTTATTATTCTCGGCGGAATTTACAGCGGTTTGTTCACTGCCGTCGAGGCTGCTGCCGTAACGGCTTTTTATGTCTTTATTATCGAAGTTTTTATTTATAAGGATATTTCGTTAACAAAAGATTTGGCACGGGTAGTTCGGGAAAGTATGATACTGGTGGGCGGAATTCTGGTTATCCTTTCTGCCGCTCTGGGATTATCCAATTATATGATCGACGCGGAAATCCCGACCCGTATTTTCCAGAGCATCAGTGTTTTTCTGACTTCCAAATATTCCTTTCTGCTGGCACTTAATCTGTTTCTGCTGCTCGTAGGCGCGGTGATGGATATTTTCTCGGCCATCCTGGTTATCGTTCCGGTTATCATTCCCATCGCTACCAGTTTCGGCGTGGACCCTGTTCACCTCGGTATTATCTTCCTGGCCAATCTGGGAATTGGTTATTCCACCCCGCCGGTAGGAATGAACCTTTTTATCGCTTCGTTCCGTTTTGATGAACCCGTGCTTAAATTGTATAAAGCATCACTGCCCTTTCTCGCCATTTTACTGGTGGCACTGGCTATTATTACCTATATTCCCTGGCTTAGCTTATGGCTGGTCAGCTTGTTTCAATAACATATTTCCTCCCGAACACCAATTCACTTTAATGAAACTTTTAACCTCCTGCGGCGTAATAGGAACAAAGCACTTCTTTGAACATCTGTTCTCAGATATAGACCGGCAGGCGGCTCTGCCGGTCTTTTTTTTTGAAATTCACTTTGCAGATTTCCGCGGTATCCCTTAAGTTGCACTTTTTTGAAATAAACGATAAAAGGAGTTCTTTCATGCGTAAACTATTCATTGTTTTTAGCGCTTTTCTTTTGATTTTATCATGCACTCAGAAAAACCACGACCGCTTTTTAACCGGAACCATTTCAAGCAGTAATGCTGTTGTACCTGCCTTAGCGCATATTCACATACTAGCATTTGGAGAAAACCCTTATAATGCAAAAGAAATGACCACGGTTGATAAAGACGGTCGTTTTAAAGTAAAACTGCCTGATGAAAATTACCTGGAAGTAATGATAAGCGCAGCAGGCTGTAAAAGTCTGCTGATTCCTCTGCTGTCGGAGAAGCCGTCTGAGGATATTTCTCTGAACATTGTTTTAGAAGCAAATAAATATAATACGGATCTCTCAAATTTACGTATCACCGGCAGTTGGAATGACTATGGATTTAATTCTGCCGAACCGATGCAGAAACAGAAAGACGGCAGTTACCGCTTTGAAAAACAGCTTAATTCCAAATCGGCCGCATATCAGGTTTTAAATTTAGTGGCAGACGGCCGCAGTGTAAACGGTCCCGTGTACGATTCGCTGGAATATGACGGCGGCGGCGATTACCGTTCCATCGTAAACACCCCGGACGGAAAACTAAATCTTGTATTTACGCCGGCTATGCTGGCCCAAACCGGCACAGGCAGCGCAGCTTCCGTAAACGTGCTGAAAGGCCCCGCGGAGCTGAATGAAATTATCAAGATATCCCTGCAAAGCAGCCATCTGACGAATCAGAAGGAGCGCACAACCTTACGCAACACCCTGCTCGGTAAGATGAACAAGGAGACACTTTTAGGACGTTATGCCGCCTTGCAGGCAGCCCGGATAACGGCTCCGGAAGAAAATGAGGCCAAGGAGATTTTTAACAAAGTAATTTCCATCCTGCCCATTACCGACCCGCTTTGGGCGTCGGAATCCATTGGCGCAACCTATGTCTTTACACAGGCGCTGGGCAGTGTCAAAGCTCAGGAATTATTTGAACAGGAAAAAAACAACATCACCAGCCGCCGGGTTAAGGCCGGAATTTTGGTAAGTTTGGGTATTAGGGCCAAGGTCGCTAATAATATCGAGAAACAGGCGGAAATTTACCAGGACCTTACAAAAAATTACAGCGATATAAAAGAAATTTCCTATTTTGTAGAACAGTTAAATCCCGAACAGCGCATTGCAAAAGGCAAACCGGTTCCCGATTTTTCACTGAAGCTGATGAACAGTAATAAGACTGTTTCGAATGAAAGTCTGCTTGGGAAATATTATATGATGGATTTCTGGGCAGTTTGGTGCAAACCCTGTGTGGGCGAAATGCCAAATCTGCACGCGGCCTACAAGAAATTTAAAAATTCTAACTTTACGATTTTAAGCTTATCGTTCGATAAAAAGAAGGAAGACGTGGACGCTTTTCTCAGAGGCGGTTGGAAAATGCCCTGGATGCATGTCTTTTTAGAAAAATCAATTCGACAGAGTTTGTCCGAGAAATTTGAAGTACGCGGGATTCCAAAGCCACTACTGGTAGACCCGAATGGAATTATCATCGCCACGGAGTCGGAACTTCGTGGCAGCAGCCTGGACGAAACCCTGACACGACTGATAAAAAAATAAAATTTTCCAGCGATTACGTACAAACGGAAGAGAGACCATTGGTATTCTGAAACACACTTCATATAAAATAGTTTGGCTTAAACGAGACGCCTCATTATTTTAGGATAAAAGAGAAATATAGGCCATGGTGTTTATTCTGCTATATTGGTGGTATAGGAAAAATTGGTTTTATACCTACGCTGTGTACGATTTTAAAGGCGTACTTAAAATAAACGATAACTATGAAATTAGAAACACATCGACTCGTATTAAGACCAATATCTCAATCGGACAAAAAGGAAATTTTTGAATATCGATCAGATAAAGAAGTAAATAAGTATCAAGGCTGGATTCCTGAAACTGTTGATGAGGTAGAAACTTTCATAGAAAAAGTTGCAAATCAAATGAATGAGCCCGATACCTGGTTTCAATTTGTAATCGTTAAAAAAGAATCAAAAAAAATAATTGGCGATTTGGGAATTCACTTCTTCGGAGAAAAAAATTTACAAGTTGAAATTGGATGCACTCTGAATAAATTTTTTCAGGGCAAAGGTTACGCGACAGAATCCGTTAAACGTGTGATTGACTATTTGTTCAATGATTTGAAAAAGAACAGGATTATAACTTCAGTTGATCCGAAAAATTTAAGGTCCATAAATCTTGTAGAAAGAATTGGTTTTCGTAAAGAAGCGCATTTTGTTGAAAGCTTATTTGTTAATGGGAAATGGGTTGATGATGTGGTTTATGCCCTGATTGAAAAAGATTGGGAAACAATAAACTGATAAAATGAAAAAAATAGTCCATATTAAAAAAATTGATTATGTCTTTAACGCAGCAAAATTTGTGCTGCCTGACATTCTATCACACCCCCTGCAAAGGTCAATTGCACTACTGAAGGCATTGCCCCCTCTCTTTCAAAAAAGAGGAGAAATAAGGGAGTGAATCGCTTTTAAAATTTATTTCTATCTAAAAGCTGTTTTTGCTTAAATTAAACAAACAATTAGTGAGCAAAGGTCATAATCACTAAAAAATATTCCGTGAAAGTTTGAAACGGATTAACATAAAACAAACATATAATACCGGCGATGACAATAACGATTATAATAACATTTTGCATTCTACTGCTTATTGCCTATGTCTTCGACCTGACATCTTCTAAAACGAAGATTCCTTCGGTTATTCTCTTGCTGCTTTTAGGATGGGCCGTTAGACAACTGACGGTATGGTTTGGCATTCAACATCCTGATTTTTCTCCCGTCCTTCCAGTTTTAGGAACTATCGGTTTGATTTTGATTGTCCTTGAAGGTGCATTAGAACTTGAATACAATGAATCGAAGTTCGGATTAATTAGAAAATCCTTTTTTGGTGCTTTCATTCCAATGATTGCTCTGGCATTTCTGCTTGCTTTTGCGTTTGGATATTTCGGGCAATTCGGGCTTAAAGATAGTTTGATTAATGCCATTCCATTTTGCGTCATCAGCAGCGCAATTGCGATTCCAAGTGTTAGAAATTTATCGTCACAGAACAAAGAGTTTGTGATATATGAAAGCAGTTTGTCAGACATTTTAGGAGTTCTTCTTTTCAACTTTCTTTTATTAAACGAAACGATTGGCACCTCTTCATTCGCACACTTTGCATTGCAATTATTCATTATTGCCGTAGGTTCGTTAATAGCAACCTTTGGACTTTCTTTACTTCTGAGTAAAATTGAACACCATATAAAGTTTGTTCCAATCATTTTATTGGTTGTCTTAATTTATGCTGTTTCAAAAATTTACCATCTCCCGGGACTCATTTTTATTTTGCTTTTTGGTTTATCAATCGGGAACCTTGAAGAATTGAAAAAATTTAAATGGATTGAAAAATTCAAACCTGATGAATTGAACAAAGAAGTAAAAAAATTCAAAGAATTGACTATTGAAGGAGCATTTTTAGTAAGGGCATTGTTTTTTCTTTTATTCGGATATCTTATTGAAACGACTGAAGTGCTGAATACGGATACTTTTCTCTGGGCTTTAGGTATTGTATTTTTCATTTTCGCTTTTCGGGCCATTCAACTTAAATTATCTAAAATCCCTTTAAATCCCCTATTGTTCGTTGCACCGAGAGGACTAATTACCATTTTACTATTTATTTCCATTGGACCGATGCATACCATTTCAATTGTAAATAAATCACTCATTATCCAGGTCATTATTCTGACCACATTGCTGGTAATGTTTGGCTTAATGGTAAACAAGCACAGAGCGAATGATTGAATATCTGCAATTACACAACGTATAACTATAAGAAGCAGATAGCGCTGGATAAAGCAATCTTTGATAAGGGTTTTAAAAATAGTAAAGGGAAAACCTGGTTGACACTATTTTAGATATTTTGAACAAACACTATAATTCCCATCAATTTTATATAAGATAATTAAAATGACAATCAAGTAAGAAAAATAGACGTAATCTGAATACTGGTTGAAATTTATGACTATGCCTTGCTAAAGGTTTTGCAGTAATTACCCCTCAATATTAAGCAATACAGAAAATATTCTAAAATCAGATAATAAACCCGAAAAAGAAATAAATTCATAATTTTAGAAAATCGTTAAGGATTATCAGTATAAGTTTTTCTATATTATTCTATGAAACAAGAACGTATAAAAATCAGACACGATAAATATGCACCATATTGGGCTGTGGGGCTTTTTCTCTTAGGTACCCTTGGACTTTCAACAATTTGGATTGATTTCGGAAGTTTTTGGAAGGGATATGTACTGGATATGACTGGTCCAGCCTGGAATTATATATTGTTTCGCGGGCTTTTCACCTCTTACGCCAATAATATATGGACACGTTTTTTTACACCGAAAAGAACTCTGACAATTTTTCTTTTGGTCTGTTTTGGGATTGAATCGATGCAGTATTTAAATATTTATGATTCTACATTTGATCTTTGGGACCTGCCTGCATATAGTTCGATTCTAATTCCATTGTTCCTGATTGACCTAAGATTAAATAAGACAAATAAAAAAAATGATTAAATGAACGTTTTTTTATAAAGGTTGTTATTTTTATCGGTGCGAATCGGAGTTCGTCAGTGGCCGGATTCGCTACTGGCGTGATAAATCCGTTGCCGGCAGATATCGCGAGCTTCGTTATCCAAACGGATCAACATAGAACCAAAAAGAACGCGATCTACGGAACTCCAGCCGTTTGCCGTTTTTGTTCAATAGAATTCTCTTGAATATCAACCAAGCATTCCAATCAATTCCGAAATCATTTCATCCACAATTTTAATTATTTTTTCAATTTCCGATTTAGTAAGATTGTCAAAATGAATACCGGC
>JANTFQ010000090.1 GCA_024763405.1 Calditrichaceae bacterium | reverse complement strand
GAGTTTGCCAAAGACCAGTCCGAAAACTCCAAACTGATTATTATAAACGGCGTCTCAAAACAGTATGCCATGACCGGTTTTCGCATCGGCTGGGCCGTGGCCAGTAAAAAGCTGATCGAAGCCATGACCAATATTCAGGGGCATCAAACCTCCGGTCCCTCTATTCTGATGCAGAAAGCTGCGGTGGGCGCCATGAACGGTATCCAGTCCAGTGTGGAAAATTTGCGTATGACGCTGGAAAACAACCGTAATGTGATGATCGATTATCTCAATTCCTTCGAAGGTGTGCATGTAACCGTACCGGAAGGTACGTTTTACTGCCTGGCCGACTTTAGTAATTATATGAAAGATTCCGGCAAATTGTCTCGTTTTTTAATTGATAAAGTACAGGTACTGACGATGCCCGGCGTTGAGTTTGGTATGGAAGGCCATCTGCGTTTAAGCTACTGTGGCTCCATTGGCGATATTTCTGAAGGAATCGAACGCATGAAATGGGCGCTGGATTTAAATTCGCCTAATGAACTGTATATCGGCGACCGTAAACTTGTGAGGGACTGGGCATGAAATATTTGGAATTCAAAACACCGGCCACCGATGAAGCGATGGATTTGGCCTCGGATTTTCGTTTAAAAAATCAGGGTTTAACCGATCTGGAACGTGTTTTCTGGAATTTGCCGGATACGGCCCTGTATGAAGAAATTATTTTTCGCAACGAGGGCAAAATTGTCAACGGCGGCCCTGTTTTAGTTAATACCGGTAAACATACGGCCCGTGCCGCCACCGATAAATTTGTTGTGCGGGAAGAGACCAACGAAAAACACATCTGGTGGGGCGAATACAACAGGCCGCTCAGTCCCGAAAAATTTAATGGCATTTTTGCCCGGGTGCAGGCGTACTGCCAGGATGAAGAGCTCTTTGTGCAGGATGTGTACGCCGGCACCGATCCCGAATACCGTATGCCGGTGCGTGTTATCACCGAAAAAGCCTGGCATAGCCTTTTTGCCCGCAATATGCTGCTCACCATTCCCAACCGGGAAGAGTTGAAAAACTTTGTGCCCGAATTTACCCTGATAGCTGTTCCGGGTTTTAAAGTGGATCCAAAGATTGACGGCACCCGCAGCACAACGGCCATTGCCCTCAATTTTGCCGACCGTATGGCGATAATCAGTAACAGCCTCTATGGCGGAGAAATTAAAAAAACCGTTTTTAGCGTGTTAAATTATTTACTGACCTTCCGTGACGTACTGCCCATGCACTGCAGTGCCAATGTGAATGACGCGGGAGACGCCGCCCTGTTCTTTGGATTAAGCGGTACCGGTAAAACAACCCTGTCGGCCGATCCTACCCGCCAGCTCATCGGCGATGATGAACACGGCTGGAGCAGCAAAGGTATTTTTAATTTTGAAGGCGGCTGTTACGCAAAAGTAATCCGTCTTTCGGAAGAACACGAACCGCAGATTTACGAAACCACCCGGAAATTTGGTACCATTCTGGAAAATGTGGTTTTTGATCCGGTAACCCGTCGTATTGATTTGGACGATGATATGTTAACGGAAAACACCCGCGCCTCTTATCCGGTGGATTTTATTCCCAATATCGTATCCGAAGGCCATGTGGAAACCCATCCCAAAGACATCATCTTTTTAACCTGCGATGCTTCCGGGGTGATGCCGCCCATCGCTCGTTTAGACAGCGAACAGGCTCAGTACCATTTTATCAGTGGTTACACATCTAAAATTGCCGGAACGGAAATCGGTTTGGGAATCGAGCCGCAGATCACCTTCAGCGCCTGTTTTGGGGCGCCGTTTATGGTACGGCACCCGTCGGAATACGCGGCCATGCTCAAACAGCGTATGCTGAAACACAATGCGCGCTGCTGGCTGGTAAATACCGGCTGGGTGGGAGGCGGATTCGGTGTGGGCAAGCGGATTAGTATCCGTCATACGCGTAACCTGCTTAATGCCGCACTGGAAGGAAAGTTGGATAAGGTGAAATACCGCGAGGATAAATTATTTGGATTTAAAGTGCCGCTGACGTGTCCCAATGTTCCGGAAGATGTGCTGGAACCGTCAACCTCCTGGGGCAACACCAACGAATACTGGAAAAAATACGACGCCCTTGCCGCCCGCTTTATCGAAAATTTTAAACTTTTTGAAAAACACACCCCGCAGGATGTTAAAGCGGCCGGGCCGAAAAGGCTATCGAAAGTATAAAGGCAAGTACCGTCTTTTATGACTGATTAAGAGCACAGGGAAGAATAGCACGGAATTTTTTAAACTTACAATTCTCTGTGCTCGGCGGTATGGTGTCGTGCAAAGCCGATTCTACTTTTTTAAACAGGTCTGTTTTCACTTCTTTTATAATCGGTAACTAAGGACTTAATCCGGTATGACATTCTGAACAAAGCGTCTCTTTCCATTCTTCATCAATATCAACTGGATGCTTAAATTCGAGGCTTTTCCCGAAGACAGCATATTCCGGGTTTTCTGCTTTTCCCTGCAAATTAATATTATGACAGGTGACACAATCATTGGAAATTGTTTCCCCTGATTCCGTAACATGCAGCCCGTCATGACAACGGAAACATCCCTTATTATTCAGATGGCCAATATTATTAACATGCACATTCCAACGTACTTTCATTTCCGGGAAAATGTTTTTTGAATACACTTCCTGAAAACTGCGTACGGCCTTATCTATTTTGGCTTGCGATTGATTGGGATAATTATTTTTGTAAAACTGATTAATTCGCTTCCTGATTTCAGACAAAGCGCTGCTTGCATCCTTATAATCTTCTTCGCAAATTTCCATGGCAAGAGATTTAAACCGGGGTAGATCGGATGCGATTTTTCCTTCCTGAAAGGCGTGGTTAATGAAAGCGGAAGGGGCTTTAAAATTATGGGATGGACGGTTATGGCAATCGATACAATCCATGGTCCGGATCGGCGCCGTCGCCTGTATCTCTTCCATATTTTCGACCTCGTCTGCGATATAAACCAACGTGTCGGATGTCCTGGCATCGATGGTACGGACCCAGGGGATATCTTGCCTTTTTTTATCAGATGTCAGATATTCCACTTTAATATCCGGATTTATATGCCAATGAATGCCTTCGGATAATTTATGCGCAGAAAGCGCACTTCCGGTTTTCAGAACTAATTGAATCCGCCATGCCGAGTTATGTTCATCCGCTAAAAAATAGATTCTGTTATCCAGTTTTTGAGAATAAAATTTTTGGGGCCAATGGCATCGTTCGCAAATTTCCCGCGCCGGACGTAAATTTTGGATAGGGGTATCAATGGGTTTTGGATATTTATTAAACAGAACCGAATAAACCTGATAAACACCGGATAATTTAGAACGAACATACCAATCTGCGCCTGAACCGACATGACATTCTACACAAGCCACACGGGCATGCGGGGAATTCTGGTAGGCAATAAATTCGGGATTCATAACCTCGTGACAAAGTTCTCCACAGAATTCCACAGACTCTGTCATATGAAAGGCTTGGTAGCTTCCCATTGCCGAGAGGAAAATTAGAATAATGGAACCCGTGATAAAAATAAAAAAAGCATTACGGTGCGGTGAATCATTTAAATCTATTTTAGGCCAGGCCTCTTCCCGTGTTTTTTTCTTATTTTTTAACATACCAACCGGAATGAGAAATAATCCCAAAATCAGGATGCCGGGCAGAATGATGTAAGTAATCAAACCCAAATAGGAGCCATTACTTTTTGAGCTAATAGAGACCATCCATAAAAATAAAATTAATAACAAGCTGACTAAGGCAATTGTTACGCCTAAAATAGAAAGCCAGTTTTTTGAAGAGCGTGGCAGTTGGAAACGCATTATGTTTTCCCTATACGGATTTATATTTTTTAGAACCGGTCAAAACAAAACAGGATTACTTCCCTAATATATCAAAAAAAAAGGACTATACAATGACCGTATAGTCCTTTATGTAAGAATAATGAACCTCTATTTTATATATGTCATACGTTTGATTTGTGTAAAATCTTTTGTGTTGATCCGATAAAAATACATTCCGGAAGTTAAATTGGATGCGTCAAAATTAACTTCCTGTGTTCCCGCGTTCATTTCGGAATTGACCAAAGTTGCTACCAATTTTCCGGAGAGGTTATATACCGAAATATTAACCTGGGTTTTGAATGGCAGAGAGAATTCTATTGTAGTGGAGGGATTGAACGGATTAGGATAATTTTGGCCCAGGGCGAAAGAAGACGGTTTAAGTTCGTCTGCTGAAATGGCCGTACTTTCGTGCATATCTTTAGCACCTGCGGCAGCAGCGGCAAGGGTTTTATCCGGGATATTATCGTCCGAAGCGTTATTGTGGCAGCCCAGACAAGCATAGGCCGGGCTAAGCGCGGCTTCGCGTTCAGCATCATCTTTTACGGCACTTCCGTCCGTTGTGAACATTGATGCTGTATCCGGAATAATCGTCATAATATGAGATCTTACATCACCTTTATAGCCACTGTTTCCTCTTGTCGTTCCCGATTTTGCCGCAAAGGGCATATGGCAATCGATACAATTCTTTGTGCCGGGATGATTGATTTGTGCGGCCTTATCCGAATGACAGCTCTCACAAGTTTTTGTTATACCGTCACCATCCCAAATCGTACGTTTATGCGGATCGTGGCAGGTAATACAGGTAAAACCATTTGCAAAATGCTTGGTCGTCAGGAATTCATCCCATTGTTCATGATGTTTAATGAAACCGCCTTTAGAATTAATCGGAGAGGTATAGCTGCGGTTGTGGCAGGTTCCACACAGAAAATTAACATCGTTTCCTTCTGTATCGGGTGTGATGATTCCAGCGTCACCATAATCGAGTCCGCCGATGCCGTTATCCAGATGGGCAAATTCATACACTTTATCGATATTTGATTTTGAAGGTGCTGCAATATGCTGGCTTCCCGGACCATGACAGGATTCACAGCCGATGCCGCCTTCGGAAAAGGTACCCAAATCATCCACGCCGTCGAGCCAGGTACCGCTTGTGTCGCCCCCGGTGGTGTGGCATTTAAAACAACCATAATTATAAATTTTAGTGGTTTTGGAGGCATCGTAATCGACCCATCCGTGGGCTTCGCCGCCATAAAAATTAAACTGGTTATGGCCTTTTCCGGCATCTGAAAATGAGCTTCCCGCTGTTCCAATGATATAACCATCCGTTCCGACAAATCGTGCTTTCCAGCCAAAGCCGCCAATAACACCTGCGATGTCGGCCCAGGTGTGGCTGCTGTCGCCGAGGTTTGCCATCCAGGAATCTTCAAAGTTCACAACAACGGCCGGGTAGCTGGGGGCTTCGTTATTTTCGATCACCGAAAATTTATACGGATGACCGGAATCTTTCCAGTTGGAATATTTAGTGGAGTGGCAAGTGGAACATTTATCGGATCCTACATAGGTCTGGGAAAGTACCATGCCGGTAAGTAAGAAAATACTTAAAATAATATGTAGTAGCTTGTGCATAAATGACCTCCAGGGAAGTTTGATGAATGATTGCAATTTGTTTTGGTTGAAAAAATTATCATTTTTTTTTCTTGATAAATAAATCTTGGATTAATATACAACCACTATCGAACGCTGGAAAGCAAACAATAATGAAAATTTTTTCATATTTTGATTAGTGGTTTTTGCTGAAAATACATTAAATTGGTTAAAAAAAGACAGGAATTATGGATATCTTAATCGCTGAAGATGACCAACAGATTGCCCGGTCACTTAAAAAAAATTTAACGGGTGAAGGCCACACAGTTGCCATTGCTCCTGACGGTGAAGCGGCTATGGATGCGCTCGACAAGGCTTCTTTCGATGCTCTGCTGTTAGACTGGCGGATGCCGAAGTTGAGTGGAATAGAGGTATGCCGCAAATTGAGAGACGAAGGTAATTCTATTCCTATCATATTACTAACCGCTCTGACAGACATTTCTAAAAAAGTAGAAGCACTGGATGTAGGTGCGGATGATTATATAACCAAACCCTTTTCATTCGAAGAAGTGTGTGCCCGTCTGAAAGCTGTTTTTAGAAGAAGCAAAGCAAAATCGAAAGTTTTGTCATTCGCTGAAGCCGACCTGGATTTAATTTCACATACCCTGAATTATAACAACGAAAGTATAAAACTTCCGGATATGGAATTTGAATTGCTGCATTATTTACTGGAACACCGGCAGCTCATTGTGAGTAAAGAGCAGCTATCCGAAAAGGTATGGAAACTTCCGTTTTTACCGGAAACAAACTTTATCGAAGTAACGGTAAAAAATCTGCGAAAAAAACTGGACGCGATAGGCCTGGCAAATTATATCAAAACAATTTATGGAGAAGGTTATTCCTTTATCGAAGATGAAGAATAGAAGGCCGGTTTTTACCCGGACAACCGTCCGGAATGTATTCTGGAACACGTTGTTTATCAGCGGTTTATATTTAGTTATAAATATTGTTTTTCTGTTTATTTTAAACTACGAATCCAAACGCATAGCAGACGATCATTTAATGCATGAGGTTGAGCATTTGAAAAATGCGCTTTGTGTTGAATGTGATTCTCTTGTAATTGAAAATCCGAAAGAATTTAGCGAATCCGCCTTGGTGACCGTATCTCCAAGGTCTTTTTATTTACAGGTCTATAATCAAAAAGGGGAAATTTTACTAAAAAGTGAAAATCTAAAATTTATCGGCGAGTTACCATTGTATTTTCCCGATAAACATACAATCAATAAAATTGTTAATCTCAAAGTGAACCAAATGTCTTTTCGGGTGATATACGTATTTTTGAAGGAAGGTGAAGAATCTTCGGGTGTGATCATTCAATTAGCGGCTCAGAGGGTGAGTCTGTTTAAATTTATGCCGAACCTTGTTTTTTATGATCTGATTAGTTTCCCACTCGTTTTGATATTAATTGTACTTGGAAGTTTTGTTTTAGTGCGCAGAGGCTTTGCTCCAATAAATAAAGTAATTGACCTGGCAAACAGCATTTCGGCTACAGAATTAAATAAACGGTTGGATTATAAGGCGAGTCCGAACGATGAACTGGGTCGCCTCAGGGATACGTTGAATAATTTATTTAATCGTCTGCAAATGCATATTGAACAGATATCACAGTTCTCTGATAATGCTTCACACCAGCTCATGTCGCCGTTGACGGTGCTAAAAAGTGAGTTGGAATATATTTTGCGTAAAAGCCATCAGGAACCGGATTGCCGGGAAACGTTTGGAGTGATGTACGAACAAACGGACCGTATGATAAAAATCGTTCGTACATTGCTTATTCTTGCAAAAGAATCCAATTTTATTCAAAAGGAGAGTTCAATATTAAATGTCTCGAAACTGATTCTGAATCTGAATAAAACAATTCAAAAAAAGATGTTATTTCTGGAAGCAGAATCCGGTCTGTATGTGCGCGGCGATGATGAATATTTTTATATGGTTATGCAGAATTTAATTGACAATGCCTTTAAATATTCAGAAAAAGGGCGTCCGGTACAAATCAGGGCTTTTTCAGAAAAAAGCAAGGTCATTATTAAAGTTTGTGATCAGGGATATGGAATCCCGGCCGATCAGAAAGAACGTATTTTTGAACGATTTTATCGATATGATGAAGGAAACGGAAATAATAATTCCGGGTTCGGGCTTGGATTGGCTCTCGTTCACTCCATCGTTACCTCAATGGGTGGCGTAATTGATATTCAGGATAATCCGGGCGGCGGGACCTGTTTTATTATTTCGCTGGATGCCTTATCCGTTGAATAAACAGGCTCCCGTTTAAGCGGCACTCTGGTCTACCGCTATAGTTTTTCGGAAGCGGTTTTCAAAGCAAAGGTTCCGCCGTATTAAAATATATGATTATGTTCATTTATAGAGCTGATATTTTATTGACTTGTTTTGCAATAAACGACAAATTACAACTCCAAATGTTAAACCGGCGTATGGCATCTGATGATTTCTGAACGGATACAAAAATTAAAAACTTCTCCTACGGTAGAACTTGCTGCTAAGGCTATCGCTTTAAAAGAAATCGGGCGGAATATTATTGATTTTAGCGTGGGCGAACCGGATTTTCCCACGCCGGAA
>JANTFQ010000089.1 GCA_024763405.1 Calditrichaceae bacterium | reverse complement strand
CCGCTGAGCTCTTCTAAAAATGGACGCATCTGCTGCGGGCCGAGGGAACAGTTAATGCCCACACTGAACAAATCGTATTGTTTGATGGAAACCCAAAACGCTTCCAGGGTTTGCCCGGAAAGGGTGCGGCCGCTTAAATCCACAATCGTCACCGAGAGCATAATGGGCAGGCGTCTGCCGCTTTTTTCGAAATACTGTTCGGCGGCATAAAGCGCGGCTTTGGCGTTGAGCGTATCGAAGATGGTTTCGATTAAAAGCAGATCCGCGCCGCCATCAACTAATCCCCGAATCTGTTCAAAATAAGCCTTTACCATTTCATCAAAATGAACGGCGCGGTAGGCGGGATCCTCTACTTTTGGTGACATGGACAGGGTACGATTGGTGGGTCCCATAGAACCGGCTACAAAGCGCGGTTTATCCGGATTTCTCCGGTTGAACGTATCTGCCGCGGCCCGGGCGAGTTTGGCGGATTCGAAATTCAGCTCATAAACCAAGGCGTTCATTTCATAATCGAGCATAGAAATGCCGTTGGCATTAAAGGTATTTGTTTCGATAATATCGGCGCCGGCCTGCAGGTAGGCTTCGTGAATATCCTGAATAATCTGCGGTTGTGTAAGAGAGAGCAGATCGTTGTTGCCCATAAGATTAACGGGATGGGTTTTAAAGCGTTCTCCGCGGAAATCGGCTTCCGTTAAGCGGTGGCGTTGAATCATGGTACCCATGGCGCCGTCTAAAATTAAAATGCGTTTTTGAAGCGCTTTGTGAATGGGATGGCCGGGGTAAAATTTAGTTCGCATTATGTGGGTTTCTATTTATAGTAATGATGATATTTTCGTTTAAACAAATTGTCTCGTTTAATGCGCCAAGTCGGGTAGCCCCCCCTATTTTCCCCCTTACAGGCTGTTGCAAAAAGACTTTCTTACCACTGAGAACACAGATTTCACAGAGAAAAAACATGAAAAAGCAAATACTAAATTCTCTGTAGTTTTATTTTACTTTCCTTCGTACTGCTTCATGTGCTTCATGGTAAAATTAAATACGGCAACACCCACATACAGGGGGGATAACCACAAAAGTGGTGCCTTGAGGTAAGGGGTGTGTTTTTGTCAGTAAATTTTGTTCTATAAAGATTATCCTATCTGAATCAAACCACCTTAAAGTCGTTGGTTAAATCAATTTTAAACTCCTGCTGTTTTTTAAAAATGAAATCTCCGGAATGCGGATCAAAGGTATAATCCTCTTGCCACTGCTGCGCTTGACTGACGATTTCGGCAACCGAATCAACGATAAAATCTACTTCGCTGTTCTTCATAGTTGGATGCATGGAAATTCTTACCCAGCCCGGTTTTTTACTCAAATCCCCTTTGTCTATCAAATGCGTAAGACGTGCGGACTCATGATAATCGATATTAAATAATATATGGCCGTAGGTTCCGGCGCAGGAACAGCCGCCGCGGGTCTGAATACCGAAGCGGTCGTTTAACAGACGCACAATTAAATTATGATGGATATTTTGCACATAAAAAGAGACGTAACCCAGACGGTTTTGTTGTTTGCTTTCCAACACAATCAGGCCGGGAATTTCATTTAAACCCTTCAGAAGCCGTTCGGTAATTTGATGCTCGCGTTCGGCCATTTTTTCGATGTTCATTTCTTCCTTTAAACGAATGGCCAAAGAAGCCTTAATGCCTTGCAGAAATCCGGGTGTTCCGCCATCTTCTCTAATTTCAATATCATCAAAATAGTGGTGCCCGCCCCAGGGATCGGTCCAGGTTACGGTGCCGCCGCCCGGATTATCGGGGACTTTATTTTGATAGAGTTCTTTCGTAAAAAGAATCACGCCCGAAGAACCGGGTCCGCCCAAAAATTTATGGGGTGAAAAGAAAACGGCGTCCAAACGTTGCGCCTCATTTTCAGGATGCATATCAATTTTTACGTAGGGGGCAGAGGCGGAAAAATCCACAAAACAATAACCACCGTACTGGTGCATTATTTCGGCCATTTGGTGGTAGGGGGTAAAGATACCGGTTACATTGGAACAAGCGGAAAAGCTGCCGATGAGCAGTTTGCGCTGTTGATTGGCTTTTAAAATTTCATGCAAGTGTTCCAAATCCGGCAAACCGTTCTTGCCGCGGCGGATTATTTCAATATCACAGAGCCCTTCCACCCAGGAAGTCTGATTGGAATGGTGTTCCATGTGGGTGATGATGATAAGGGGACGCTCTTCATTTTTATCGGAAAAGAGCGGCATAAAACGTTCGGGAACACGCAGTCCTAAAATACGCTGAAATTTATTCACCACGGCCGTCATCCCAAATCCGGCAAACAAAAGGCGGTCGTCCGGCCCGGCATTGACATGTTTTTTTATGAGGGTATGCGCCTGACAATAGGCGTCGGTCATTACGGTGCCGGTAAGGGTAGTCTCGGTATGGGTGTTTGCCACATAAGGGCCAAGTTTGTTCGTGATAAATTCTTCGATGGGCCGGTACAGGCGGCCGCTTGCGGCCCAGTCGGCATATAAAATTTGCCGGGGTCCCTGTTCAAAGGAATGTTTAAAATCATTTCCGATAATATTTTTACGAAACTTGTCGAAATAGCTTTCTAATGAATTCATAGATCCCTCAAAAAAGTAAAAAAAACGATGGGTACATTTTCTCAGTTCCATTTAAAGTTTTATAAAATACTAAATGGAAGTGAATGATGAAACTGGTATTTGCCGGAACCGGGTTAATTTTGAGTTTAGCGACGGTTTTCTTATTTTGTCAAAAAATCAACATTTAAATCAATGGATCTGCCATGAAAGTAATTGAACATCTTGCCCGGGCAAAACAGCCTTTAATAAGCTTCGAAATTATTCCGCCCAAACGCGGTGGGGATATTAAAAGTTTGCTGCAAACGGTGGATGATATATCAAAATTCAATCCTCCTTTTATTGATATAACCAGCCACGCCGCGGAAGTAATTTATGAAGAAACACCGCAGGGAATCAAGCGCAAAGTAAAACGGAAACGTCCGGGTACCCTGGGTATCTGCGCCCTTATCCAGAATAAATATAATATCGACGCCGTACCGCATGTTTTATGTGAAGGGTTTACACGGGAAGAGACGGAAGATTTTCTGATTGAGCTGCAGTATCTGGAAATTGATAATATTTTAGCCCTGCGCGGCGATACCAGCGAGAATAAAAAATCACAGCGCAACAATCGTACGATAAATCGTTATGCAGATGATTTGGTGGCGCAAATCGATAAGATGAATCACGGGGTTTATCTCGAAGAAAACCTATTGGACGCCCGACCCTCAAATTTTTGCATCGGTGTTGGCGCGTATCCGGAAAAACATTTTGAAGCGCCCAACCTGGAATATGATATCGAATATTTAAAGAAAAAAATTAAAGCAGGCGCCGAATATATTGTAACCCAAATGTTTTTTGATAATGCGGTATATTTTAAATTTGTAGAAAAATGCAGGGAACATGGAATAACCGCGCCCATTATTCCGGGATTGAAAATAGTAAGCAGTAAAAAGCAGCTTGTTTCAATTCCCAAAAATTTTCATGTGGATATTCCGGCAGAGCTGACCGGTGAAATCATGGAATCTAAAAATGAACATGTTCTGGAAGTTGGAGCGGACTGGACCCACCGCCAATTCAATGAATTATTGAGTGCCGGGGTGCCGGCGATTCACTTTTATATCCTGCAGGATTCCAAGCCCATCAATTTACTGATGCAAAAAGCGCGTATGTAGCGAGGCGTTTGATTATTTTCTGAATTTGCAAACCAATTGCTGAGTAGTGTAAAAAATACAAGCAATTTCTTTATATCACTAATTCGGGTGGATAAGAACAATGGAATGTGTGCACCGATTGGCATTAATAATGAAGAAAGATAGAAATGAACATTGAAAAAGCATATAATTCCTGGGCGGATCAATACGATTCGAATGAAAATAAAACAAGGGATTTAGATAGAAAAGCGACTATTGAAACATTGAGCAAGTATGATTTTAAAAATGTATTGGAATTAGGTTGTGGAACCGGGAAAAATACCATCTGGCTGCTGAAAAAAGCCAGTCGAATTATCGGATTAGACTTTTCACAAAATATGTTAAATATCGCAGCACACAAAATAAATGATAGTAGAGTTCATTTAATGAAAGCAGATTTAACCGAAGATTGGAAAACTGAAAATAGTTTTGCAGATTTGATTACTTCCAGCTTGACACTCGAACATATAAAAGACTTAAACCATATTTTCAGTCAGGCGAACAAGAAATTAAAGAAAAACGGATTGTTTTTCATCAGCGAATTACATCCTTGTAAGCAATATTCCGGTAGTAAGGCGCAATTCAAAATGGGAAATGAAATAAAGGAATTAGAAGTATTTACACATCATACTTCAGAATACATTAACAACGCAGTTATGAATGGATTTAAATTGATTGAGCTCAAAGAATGGTTTGATAATAATTCTGAAAATGAAACCCCGAGATTAATTTCATTTACCTTTAAGAAATAATTTCGAATGCATTAACATATTTGTTTTAAACACGGTTCATCTTAAGAAGTGAATAAAATTTTTAACCCGGAAATAATATCGAAACGCGAAGGCAGAAAGTAAACCTTTGGAATTGACAGGAAACTTTTCGAAATAATCCATGTAAAAGATATCGACCGCTATTTTTATTAAGTGCAAATTTCATTTATCAAAGAGAGACACACAATGCAGGTATTAAAAACAATTCTTTTTCTTGCAGCAAGCATTCAGATTTCTTTTGCCGCCGGCGGAATACTTTACGGCACGGTAACCGCAAAAAACAGCGGCCTGGCCGTTGCCGGTGCAAAAATTGAAATAACCGGAACAACATTCAACGCAGTAACAGACGCTTCCGGTTATTATGAGATTACCGATATTCTGCCGGGTACGTATGAAGCCTCCGCCACACAGACACGCTATAAAAAGCAGACCATTAAAAATGTGATCATTACCCGCGGCGACCGCCGGCAGCTTGATTTCCAGCTTACGGGTAAGAAAATCCCACCACCCCCCGTTACCACCGAGCGCAGAGAAATGTCCACCCGTTCGATAAAGAAGAAAGAAAAAGGTAGTTTTTGGGATAAGCTTATCCCTAAATTCTCGCCGCCACCGCCACCGCCACCGGAAACAGTTGAAATGACGGCCCCTACGGAACGGGTTTCAAAACCACATTCGTCTCAGTCGGGTTTACGCGCCGGATTTGCCGATGACAATCAGCAGTTTAATTATTTCAGTAAATTTCTGGAACAGCATAAAAAGGTTCCGCATTATCCACTGCATGTCCGGGAACGACTTCACCTGACCGTGCTGGATAAAAACGGGAAATCCGTCCCCAACGCACAGGTGCAGATTTATGAAAAAGACCGTCTGCTTGCCGGGGGACGAACTTACGCCGACGGATCATTTTTTATCTTTCCTCAGGAAATTAAATTAAAAAGCGACCATTTTAGCGCGGTCATTAAAACGGACAGTTCGGAGCAAAAAATTAAAATTGATCGTTTCGGCCCCCGCACCCTTTCGGTACAGATGCAAACAGCACGGCCGAATTACGCCAACATTCCGCTTGATTTACTTTTTATTTTAGATACGACCGGCAGCATGGGCGAAGAAATCGAACGCCTTAAAAGTACCATTGAGTTAATCAATTTAAATCTAAGCGCGCTGAATATAAAACCGGCCCTGCGCTACGGCATGGTTTTATACCGCGATCAATCGGATGATTATGTGACGCAGGCCATTCCGTTTACCTCCGATTTAGAAGCATTCCGCGCAGAGCTGCAAAAAGTTTCTGCGGACGGCGGCGGTGATACCCCCGAAGATTTGCAATCGGCTCTCGAAGTTTCCCTGCACGAAATGGAATGGAATCAGGACGGGCTGCGCCTGGCTTTTATTATTACCGACGCCCCCCTGCACATGGATTACGGTCAGCAGTTTACTTATGCCAGTGCCGCGCGGGAAGCCAAAGAAAAAGCCATCAAAATATTCAGCGTGGGCACCGGCGGTCTGAATATTTCCGGGGAATACGTATTACGTCAGATTGCCCAGTACACGTATGGTAAATATATCTTTTTAACCTACGGCGAAAAAGGCGAAAGCGAAGGCGGCCGTCCGGGCAGCGTAAGCCACCACACCGGGACTAATTTTAATTCCGAGAACCTGGAAGCTATTATTATTCGCTTTACGAAGGAAGAACTGGCCCATGTCAGTAACATCGAAATTAAAGAGAACCTGCCCTGGTTCGAAGCACAAAAACTAAAGGATGAAGATAAACAAAAAACGCTTTCCATTCTTTTTTCAAAAGCGGTACAGCAACTGGTTGATTTTTCCACAATCGTAATTCCTGACAGTACCCCCGCGGCTCTTTTACCATTTGACGTTTCTTTTGACAGTCAGAAAAACAATGCCGAATATTTTTATGAACAACTGCTTTTAAGTGCAGCCCAAAACCCCTCTTTTAAAATGGTAGAACGCAAAGATTTACAGACCCTGACCCGGGAAGCCGGCCTGCGGTTAAGCGGTCTGACGAAAGAAGACAATGCCGCAAAGATTGGCGCCTTTATCGGGGCTGAAATGCTGATTACCGGAAAGTTTTATTTTAAGGATGGGCAGTACGAGTTGTTTTTAAAACTGCTGCGGGTGGAAACGGCAGAAGTATTATCGGTTACCCGGGTTCGGATAGATCCGAAACTGGGATTATAAAAAATAGTGCCGCTATTAGTGTGTTAAATCATAAAAACAAAAAAGCCCGGCAAGAACCGGGCTTTTCTTTTGCAGATAAAACCGTTTAGGCTTCTACATTTAGTACTTCTTTCATTGCCTGCATAATCTGATCTTTCGGCAGGGCGCCCACAGCCATCTGCGGTTTTTCGCCCATAGGGATAAACAGCATGGAAGGAATGCTGCGGATACCAAACATAGCGGCGAGTTCCTGTTCCTGCTCTGTGTTTACTTTATACACATGCATTTTGCCTTCAAACTCGGTGGAAAGTTCTTCGAGGATCGGGGCAACCATTTTACAGGGCTGGCACCAATCGGCGTAGAAATCGATAATGCTGGGCAGATCGCCTTCATATTTCCATTCCTGGTTTGCTTCAAAATCAAAAACTTTTGCTTTAAAATCGTCTTTTGTTAAATGGGTTGTCATTGTATTCTCCGTTATTATTTTGTTTTCATTTTTATACTTACTGCCTTCTTTGATGTATCTTTAGCCAAAAGGATACTTTTTATAACAAATATTCAGCAGAATAATTCCAAAATATAAAATTTTTGATAAAAATCCAGATGTTTGTCTTGCTGAAAAGGCACCATAGAAAACTTGTATCTCATTCAGGGTCGTTATAAATTGAAATCGTCCGTTTGACCTTAACGATCTTTTTCTATGATACAATCATTCCTGCGTTTATCTATTCTTTTCATTCTGCTCTCATGCCAGGGACAGACACCTGCGCTAAAATCGGGACAATCAGCGCCGGAATTTGAATTACCGGAAATCAACGGCGGGAAACTTAACTTAAACAGCTTAAAGGGGAAGAAAATCCTGCTGCATTTTTGGGCGGACTGGTGTACCGAATGCCGCGCGGAATTTCCGAAACTACAAAAGGCATATCTTGATCCCCAAAACAGCGATCTTAAAATTATTTGTATAAATACCGGCCAGACCCGGGAACATGTGCAGTCTTTTGTGGATTATTTTAAACTTTCCTTCCCCATGCTTCTGGACAGTACAACAGAAGTCTCAAATGTATATGGTATAAAAGGTCTGCCGACCAGTGTTTTGATTAACAGTGACCTGACAATCTATAAAACACATATCGGCTGGCTGGATGAAGCGCTTATTTTACAATTAAAGGAGAAAATGAAATGAAATGGTTTTTTCTCATCTTCACCGCCGTTTTAGTTTTATTAAATGCCTGCACCTCCAAGAAAAAAGCAGTAACAACCGAACACCGCTGCGCCAATTGTAACATGATAGTGGAAAAATATCCCAACTGGATGGAGAAAGTGGTGACCTCGGAAAAAGATACGCTCTATTTTGACGGTCCCCGCTGCATGTTCAAAAT
>JANTFQ010000088.1 GCA_024763405.1 Calditrichaceae bacterium | reverse complement strand
CACATCGTCAAAACCTGTCCGGGCACACACAGCTTGCGCGTGACCTGCTGCTTACGGATCTTTGCCTGACGACGGAAGCCCGGCATACGCGCCGTCCGTCATTGCCGGATTTGCTGACGCCTTTCCAGGATTTTCCCGGTGGATTGGACCGCTTTCCATCCTCCACTTTTTTAACAATTCCTTCTACGGCTATTTTGCCCCGGAACTTGGAGGGAGCAGAGTGAGACGCCAGCTGAATTTGATAGAGTACGCGCTGCAAACCATATTACGCAGGTGGAAGAAAAATGTGGCCGTGCTGCTGGTTTATGTCCTGGCCGCCGGTTTATTTGCCTCCATCGTTTTCTTAACCCAATCCCTGTTACGGGAATCCCAGACAATGCTGCAGGATGCACCAGAAGTCTGGGTTCAAAAAATATCAGGCGGACGGCTGGAACCCATTCCTCTGAGTATTGCCGACAGTCTAAGAAAAATGCGCGGGGTGCAGGCAGTCCTGCCCCGCATCTGGGGCTCCTACTACGATGCCCCTTCCAACGCGGTATTTACGGTTACCGCTTCAAATAAGCTGCTTCCACAAATTCTAAAAAAACCTTTAAACGAAACAGAAGCAATCTGCGGCAGCGGCTATTTGGAAACACACGCAGTTAATCCCGGCGAGCGTTTCCTGCTACTGGATTCCAATTCGATATTGCACGGTTTTACCCTACGCGCTTCATTTTCTGCGGAAAGCGATATCCTGACCCGCGACCTGATTGTACTGCATCCGCGGGCAGCCCGGAAAATTTTGGGTATCCCAGGGACAAAGGCAACGGATTTAGCCGTCCGCGTGACCAACGAAGCCGAAAGCGCGAATATTGCGGCGAAGATCAGTCGTATGATTCCGGGTCTGCGCGTTTCTACACGGGAACAATTGCAGCATACCTACGCCTATCTTTTTAACTGGAAAGGCGGCTTGTTTTTGTTTGGCGCCCTGATACCGTTGCTGGCCTTCCTTATTTTAGCCTGGGAACGGGCCTCCGGCATAAGCGCCGATGAAAAACGGGAACTGGGAATTTTAAAGGGAATTGGCTGGCAGGTGGAAGATATTCTATGGCTGAAGTTCTGGGAATCCTTCTGCCTCTCCATCATTGCCACCCTTGTCGGTTTAATAGTGGGATTTTTACATATTTTTTATTTTGACGCCGTTTTTCTGAAACCGCTGTTTATAGGCTGGTCCAGTTTGTATCCCAGTTATCATTTAGTACCGTCATTTTCTGCCGGGGCGGTTTTTATTGTTTTTATTATTTCAACTGTTCCCTATCTGACGGCGGCTGTTATTCCAGCCTGGCGGGGAGCGGTAACGGACCCGGCGGAAATTATGCAGAATAATTAATAATAGATTTGCTGCTTTGAAACTTTGAATGTTACCTAAAATTTTAAAGCACAATTAACAAGAATTAAATAAATCTCAATGAAACAAAAACCTAAATCTTGGATAAGGTTTCACTTTCAATCGGACATGAATGATTTGAAATATTTTTTATCTCCGTGATTTTTCAAACCCTTCGCGGTTAAAATTTAGTTAGACTCAATTAGTCTTATAAATTATAAGGAGTTAAAGTCCTATTCGATTTTTGAGATTTCAAATTCAACCTATACAAACCCACCCCTCGCCTTCGGCTAATCCCCTCCCTTTTTTTGAAGGGAGGGGAAAGCACGATTTATCGGGCTCAGGGGAGGGTTATTATTTAGAACTTTCAACAAACCAGAACATTCACTTTTTTAACCGGACACTCATGATTTTGTAACAATTTTAAAAGCGGGAATTTATTCGTGTACTGGAAACTAAACATCAAAAAGCACCGCATCTAAAAGCAGGGTAAGAGAGAAGATGCCAGAACAAATTATAAAAGCAGTAAATGTTTCTAAAATATTTAATAAAGGACGGCGCAATGAAACGGTCGCACTGCAGGATATTTCGCTGGAAATTGCCCGGAATTCTGCGGTACTTCTGCGCGGGCCTTCCGGTTCCGGCAAAACCACTCTGCTCACTTTATTAAGCGCGCTGACCAAGCCAACATCCGGTACTATCATTTGTCTGGAGCAGGATATTTCCCATTGGCAGGAAAAATTTCTAACCGGATTCAGACGCCGCCACCTGGGTATTATTTTCCAGAATTTTAATTTGATAAAAACCCTGTCCGTTTTCGATAATATTGCCGTCCCTTTAATTCCCTTGCCGCTTTCGGCAGCAGAGATTCGTGAAAAGGTACATGAAATAAGCGCGTTGGTGCAGATCGATCATCGCCTGCAATATAAAGCGGCAACTCTGTCCGGCGGCGAACAGCAGCGCGTGGCCATTGCCCGGGCGCTCATTCAGGATCCCGAAATTCTTATAGCCGATGAACCAACCGCCCATCTGGACAGCCGCTTATCATCCGAAATTTTAACCATTTTTTCGGATCTAAAACAACGGGGAAAAACCATCCTCATTGCCACGCACGATCCGGTGTTAAACGGGCATCCGCTGATTGACGCGGTATTTTGCATAAAAGACGGACGGCTGGAGCCCGACCATGTTTGCTGATTTGTGGATCATCAGTCTGTTTATTCTTTACGGCGCTTGCGGATTTTTACTTTTGTGGGCGCTGCCGGCGGGGATTAAAATAATCCGCAACTGGGATTTTACTTCCTCCACTGAGGGACAATTGCTTTTGGAACGGAAAAACTATTTCGTTTCGGCATTGCTACAGTACGCGTTATTTTTTCAGATTATTCTGCTGCTATTTTTTTTGCAGCTTGCAAATGTGCATCTGCCCGGGTTAATCAAAGGCGCTATGTGCGCGGCCGGGACGCTTGGGGTAAATGCCTACGGTTATACGGCCCTGTATGTCAAAATTGCCGCTGTTTTTATTTATCTCTCGTTCCTCTTTATCAATTATCTGGATCAATCCGAAACAAACGCTCCGCTGACCCCGCAAAAATACTATCTTCTCTTCGTCGCCGTGCTGGTATTTGGGTTTGATTTGTATGTGACGGTTCTCTATTTTGCGGGTATTAAGCCGGATATTATCGCCGCCTGCTGTAGTGTCAATTTCGATATTAATTCTGCCGGAATCATTTCTGCACAGACCGCCACACAATATTTAAAGCCGGCAATGGCGATTTTTTATGGTCTGGGTTTACTTATTCCGTTTTTAATGATCCGGCTGCGCGGGCGCATCATTTATCTGCTAGTGTTTTTAAGTGCGATTTTTGTGTACGCGGATATGATTGCGTTAAAATATCATTTTGTGAAATTCATTTACGGAATGCCTTCCCACAATTGTTTGTTTGATATTTTCTGGAGCGAATACTATTTTGCCGGCTATCTCATTTTTGGCACTCTGGCCGCGTACTTAGCCGGTGTACTGTTTTTAACTCTACTTAAAATGGTGCAGGTAAAACATCTGGCAAAGAAACCTTTTTTGGAACGAAAATTAAAATGGATTGCGACGGTCGGGTTGATTGGGCATCTGTTGATTTTAAACCTATATTGGCTGTACTGGATTATTTAAGAGGATCGCTCAATGAAAAAATTAGTGTTTTTTATACTCTTCATTTCAAGCTCTTTTATACTTGCCGATGACTGGCAGACCTTTTATGAAAAATCGGGATTCAAAGAGACGCCGCGATATGCTGAAACTATCCGCTATTGTAAAAAACTGGCAAATGCTTCTCCGTATGTTGAATATCAATCTTTCGGCACAAGTCCCCAGGGCCGTGAACTGCCGCTTTTAATTGTAAATAAAAATGGTCAGTTTAATGCCGCGGAGGTACGGAAAACCAACCAGGTGGTGTTTTATATTCAGGCCGGAATCCATTCCGGAGAAATTGATGGCAAAGACGCTGGCTTAATGCTCATCCGGGATTTGGTAATTAAAAACAAATTCCCTCATCTTTTGGATCATGTAACCATTCTCTTTAATCCTATTTTTAACGTGGACGGCCACGAACGGTTTGGCCCTTATAACAGGGCTAATCAAAACGGGCCCGCGGAAATGGGCTGGCGGGTAACGGCGCAAAATCTGAACCTGAATCGCGATTATTTAAAAGCAGATGCGCCTGAAATGCAGGCCATGCTGGGGCTTTATAATGAATGGCTGCCGGAGTTTTTTGCCGATTGCCATGTAACCGACGGCGCCGATTATCAGTATGTGGTTACCTATAAGATAGAACTGCACGGAATTCAGGATGCTGCCATCATCGACTGGACGCAGAAAAACTATCTACCGCCGCTGCAACGGAAAATGAAGAAAAGCGGTTTCCCGATCATTGAATATGTCTCTTTACGCAAAGCGCATGATTTAGAAAGCGGAATGGGAACCTGGGCCACGCCGCCGCGCCTTTCCGATGGGTACTCAGCTATTCAGAACCGGCCGGGCTTGCTCATCGAAACCCATATGTTTAAAGATTATAAAACACGGGTCACCGGCACCTATGAAATCTTAAAACATACCCTGGAAATTCTGAATGAAGAATATAAAATTCTTCGGCAGAAAATTGCAGACGCCGATCGTTTAACCGCGTCTACGGCCTTTCGCGCCAATCCGTTTACGGTGGTGTATAAATCCAGCCCGGATAGCACGATGATCGATTTTCTGGGTTATGAATATGAAAAGATAAAAAGTGATTTAACGGGCGGCGACTGGTACCGTTTTCATGCTGACAAGCCTAAAACGTTTCACATCCCGTTTTTCAATAAAATGGAAGCGGATGTATACGTAAAGTTGCCGGAAGCCTATATTATTCCGGTAGAATGGCAGCAGGTGATTAAGCGGCTGGAATTGCATGGTATCCTTTTTAAACGCTTAAAGAAGGCGGCTACTATTATGGTAAATTCCTATACATTTCAGGATGTTTCCTGGGCTAAAGCGCCTTACGAAGGCCGGCAAACCGCTTCTTTTAAAGTGCATCCCATACGTGAAGAGCGGGTTTTTCCCGCCGGTTCTGCGGTGATTGATATGAATCAGCGAACTGCAAAGGTAATTGCCAATATTTTGGAACCGCAGGCCCGGGATTCATTTGTTTACTGGGGGTTCTTCAACGCCATTTTTGAACGCAAGGAATACGTAGAATCTTACGTGATGGAAGAATATGCCCGTATGATGCTAGCCAGCGACGCGGAATTGAAATCCGAATTTGAGACGAAAGTTAAAAACGATTCTGCGTTTGCGGCTAATCCCGGAAAAATTTTAATGTGGTTTTACCGGCATTCGCCGTACTGGGATAAAAAAATGAATCGCTATCCGGTGGGGAAAATTATGGATCGGGAGAGTATGAACGCGTTACCCCGATAAAAAATGAAAGATTCTTCTGATTCTGTTTTTTTTGCAGAGTCCGTTTGTTTTTATTTTTAAACCAATTTAATGACTATTTTTCGAGAGGAATAAGATGCTTCGATATCTATTTTTATTTGCCATGGCAGCTGTTCTTTTTGCCGCCAATCCGCCGCAAAAAAAGTTCTACGAGATGCGTAATGCCGAAATTGGACAGGTTATTAAACAAACCGCCGAAAAAAATCTGACCATCAGTGAAAAGATGAATTTGTTGTCGGATTACTTTGTGGGAACGCCCTATAATTTAACCTGTACCGGCGACGGCCCCTACGCTTTGTTGGAAGCCTGGCCGCTGGTTAATTTCAAAGAGACCAACTGTATGGCTTTCTGCGAACATGTGCTGGCTTTGTCCATCTCCGATTCCTGGGACCATTTTTTCGATAACCTGCAGCAAATCCGATACAGAGACGGACTCATCGGAATGAAAACGCGCAATCACTACACCATGGCCGATTGGCTGCCGCAAAACAACTGGCTCCTTCAGGATGTTTCGGCAAAGGTGGGCGGTTCATATACACACCAGGTGACACGCACAATTTCACACCGTACGTTTTTTAAAGGCAAAGGGATGACCGATATGCGGGACGTTTTGCCCGATCGCACGATTACGCTGGATTATGTACCGCTGGAAGCGCTGGATAAAGTAAAAGAAAGAGTAAAAGCCGGTGATATTTTAGCGCTGCTTTTTGCCAATAAAACAAATATTTTTTCGGCGCATATGCTGATGATTGTGGAAAAAAACGGGCAGAAAATTATTCGTGAGTCCTCTAACAGTAAAATGACCACTTTCGACACACCTTATGATCAGTGGGTGCGGGAGAAACAAAAGTACCAAAAAAAATACATCGGGCTCGCTTTTATGCGGGTTAAAAAAGCTTTGGATGTTCAGGGTAAAATCATTAAGCCCTGGGAGATAGAGTCGTTAAAAAATAAATAAATGATTATGTCTTTAGCTCAACTATTTTGTTTAGATTGCTTCGTCTGGCTAAAGCCAAACTCGCAATGACGGGCATAGTTGTATTTGTGAGAAGCGAACGGAGCAACGTGGCAATCTGTTAATTTATAAATAGTTAATTTGTGTTTTGCTGAGCTAAGGATATAACATATAAATAATTCTGATTTTACCGGGAGAGCACACATGTTTACCCGGTATTTACAACTTCCTTCATCCTCTTTTTTTTGAGGGTGATACAGCTTGTTGTTCCCACTCGCCGGAAGTAGGGTAATTGTTGTTTCCGGTTTGGCAAGGATAAATTACATAGTGATTATGTCCTTTACTCAGCAAAATTTTGTAGCTTGTCATTCAACTCACCCCCTACTAAAATCAATTGCACTATTGGTAAGCATTGGTCCCGCCCATTGAAATTTCAAGGGAGCGGGAATCAGGGGGTGAGTCGTTTTTTAAAGCATATTTCCTCTATAATTTATTTTTTTAAAAGATAGACAAGTAATTGCTGAGCTATCGTACCAATCAATAAATTACATCTCTTCATTATCAACTGCCAGGAGCAGAAAATTCGGATATTGTTTCGGTTGGCGACGGATGGCGTTAAAAATCACTTTGGCGGTATAAAAAAGTGAACCGTCAATTTGCTGCCCCTCTTCAGCCTGCGCGTCCGCTGCTCCGGATTCATCAATTATCAACTTCCAGTCTGCTGCAGACCATTCATACTGCCGTTCCTCCTGATTCCAGAATAATTCATATTCTTTTCCCTCAGAGCGGGCATGCATTTTATTAGGTTCGTCGAAATAAAATCCGTCCAGTTTGGGTGAATTTTTCCAGGTATTTTCGTATAAGAAAAAACGGGATTTCCGTTTAAAGGGACCGCCCAGTTCGGGGCAGAAGGTGTCGCAGTTGCCGCACTCATTACAGAATTCGGCAATATTGCCAATCTGTGTTTCCTTCTGCAAAGTAAGCCGTCCTGCGGGAATTTTCTGCAAAGCGCCATTTTTAAATTTGAAATTAAAGAGCTCTTCATCCATCGTACCGGTGGTAAAACTGAAATTAGCGGCATTGGGACAAACCGGAATACAGATGTCACAGCTCAGGCAGTCGAAACGGGTTAAATGGGAATTAATTTTTTTAGGGATGTTTTTGTTTTGCGGATAGCGGTAAACAGGATTTGAAAGCGCTTGTTTTGCGGTTCGGATGCTGTTTTTCAGGGCGGCTTCTTCAACGGTTCCGGCATCTGAACCGGCGCTTGCCAATATAAAATCTTTAATCGTACCGGTATCTTTTGCCCGGGCCTCTTTTTTGAGATTGTTCAGATAGTAAAACAATTTCCGGTAACCGCCCTTTTTAAGCAGATCGGTACAAGTCGTTACCGGTGCTAATCCGCAGGAAACCGCTTCACTAAAATTATTTTTATCGATCCCCCCGGAAAAAGAAACGGGAAAACTACTTCCTGCTGTCTCACGGAAACGCTGTACAAGATGCATGGCCAGCATATAAAGCGGGGGGCCGGAAAGATAGCGTTCGGGGCCGTCAAAAAATGATTCGGAATTTTTTACGATGAGTGTGTTGGTAAATTTTACGCCCACCGTCCGTCCCTGTTCGCTAGCCAAGGCCTGTAAACGCTGCATCATCGGGATGGCCTGTTCAAAATTCAAATCGCTTTCGAAGGCTTCCGGCAGTAGCTCGATATGTTTATATCCGGCGGTGTTTTGCAGCAGGTTTCGGGTAAATTCAAATCCGGCCAGAGTGGGATTCATTTTGACAATCACATTCAAATGGTGCTCTGTAATCAGATAGCGCAC
>JANTFQ010000087.1 GCA_024763405.1 Calditrichaceae bacterium | reverse complement strand
ATAAAAAATGATGTGACGGGCTGCACGATATAAAAATAAATAATTCGGACTGTTTCGCAGAGAAACAATCCCTGTTTCGCTTTGTGGGGGTAAAAAAATATAACTACACTTACCGCAGATGAACACGGATATTCACGGATTATTAAAAATGCAGACCTTTTTTTTAGAAGGGGGGATTACATTCCACTCTCGGGCGGATGCACTTTGCTGCGTACGGGGAAAGCCTGATCGTATCCAAGATTTTTAGCCAAATCACGGATGGCTTCCGCATCCGTCCGTTTTAGGACATCGCCAATACGGATTTTATAGAAGGGGGCTTCGAAGGACCAGTAGACTTTATAATTATAAGGTTGGAACTGCTCTTCTGCTTTTTGTTTGACCAGTGTTGCCGATTCGATGCTGCGCGTTGCCAGCAGTTGGACACGGTAGCCGTCAACTACCGTTTGAATCTGGGTATCTTCTTTTGTTTCATTTTTTTTCACAGATTTGTCTTCATCTTTTTGTCCGGGTTCTGAAGCCGGTTTGATCACGATATCATCGTCTTTCAGGCTGAGCGGGTCAAAGGATTCATCATAACCCGATGTCTTTTCCGCCTGCTTGGGCTGCATCTTTACAGCCTTTTGAGTCGTACCGCAGCCAATTACAAAAATCAAAAACGGAATCAAAAAACGGACATAATTCATATAGTCTCCAAACTCTTTTTGGTCAGCCAGCCGGTTTTACCATCTGCAAGCTTTATCTCCAGCCAGTCATTGCTGGTTCGTTCAATTTTAACCTTGGTGCCTTCGTGCAGCACAAATACTTCGGTACCCAAAGCGCTTGGCTCGGCAAACACCGTAACCACTGGTTGTAATATAACACCATACGCCTCTGTTTCAAGATGATAAATCTTCTGTCCGTAAAGAAGCGCAACAATGATAAACAGAACAGCGCTTATGGTAAACAGGGTACGGAAACGTCTTCCCCTCCCGCGATTCAGCGCGTGGCGGCGTATGGCAGCGCTGAACAGGAGCAAGGCAAACAACGCGACGCTTAGCCAGGTAAGCAGCTGAATACTGAAAAGTCCTAATAAAAAATCTTTCCATTCATATAGAAAGAATCGCGGCGGTTGCGGTATCTTATCCACCAGTTTTTGTTTGAGCAGTAAAATATTATCCGCCAGGTCACCGTCATTTTTAAGGATCAGCGCGGCCCGTTCGTAGTTTAAGCGGGATAACCCGGGCTGATCCAGTTTATAATACACATTACCAAGGTTAAAATAGAGTGCACCGCTGGTATAACCGGCATCAAGAACAGCCTGGTAGCGTGCGGCCGCCTGTTCGTATTTCCCCTGTTGATAGAACCGGTTCCCGGCCTTAAAATTTTCCTGGGGCGTCGCCGCGGATAGCGATCCCGAAACGACAAACAGGATTAGCAGAAAAAACAAACGGGGTTTTCCCTTTAATAAAAATTTCAATTTCCCCAAAGAACAGCGGTTTTTCTGACAGCTTATACCTACGCTCATATCCACTTCTCCAGCCGGGTCAAAACCGTTTTTGCCCGTTCAAATAATTCCCTGCGCTCTTCCAAAGAGGAACCGGTTCCGGCAAACTGTTTAAAATCACTCTCTTCCAAAACGGACGAATAGGCTTCAATATCTTCCGAAGGAATGCCGCGTTCACTTAATTTGCGTCTGACATTTGCGGCGCTGAATTCGGTCAGTTCAATATTCAGTTTATCCTGTACAAATCCCCGCAGCGCCAATGAAACGGCTTTATAAAATTCACCTTTTTCTTCATCATTGAGATGCCTTTTAGCCAGAGCTAATTGTTTGGATGCAAAACGGCCGGCACGTTTACTGCGTACCAGTCGTGCATCGCCGAGAATACGCGCCTGCCGATCATCGTAAATGATAAAGGCCATAAATAAAATCAGCAAACCGGAAATACTACCCCAGAAATAGGCTGACCGATAGGGCCTGTAGGAAAGGGGTTCCAGTTCTCCGGATTCTTTAATATAGTGAATATCCTTGCCCAGCAAGGCGACTTCTTTTTGACTCAACCCGCTATTCTGTGCGGCAGAGACAGCCGCTTGTCCATTTCCTTTTTCAACCTTTAAACTAAGCGTTTGTGCCCTGGATGTTTTATATTTTTTTTCAGTGGGATCAAAATAGGAAAACGGCACCGGTTTAATGGTAAAGGCTCCTGCAACACGCGGTACCAAAATTATTTCGGCGCTCTTTTCCCCGCGGATAACACCGTTATTTTTGCTGGTTTTAAAACTTATTTTCGGTTCATACTGTTCGATGTCGGAGGGAATCGATAGTTTTGGCAATTGCGCCATTTTAATATTTCCGGCCCCTTTAATTTTAAGCTTTAACGAAACCGCGTCGTTTACCCTGGTTTTTACCTTATCCGCACGCAGCGAATATGTAAAATCCCCCACAGCGCCGCTGAAATTTTTTGGTTTTCCCCGGTCCGGAAGCGGCAAAACATTAATGGTAACCGGTCTGGTCGAAATCACCTTTTGAACCGTCCGGCCAAAAGGGTCATCAAAAAAGCTGTCAAACAAACTGCGTCTTCTGCTGCGGTTTTTTACCACAACTTCCAGTATGGCCTGAATGGGATCGAGCGACTGTTTCCCGATTTGCGCCGGGAAAAGGGCATATTTTTTAAGAATAGCCGTATTGTATGCGATTCCGTTTACCACTTCCCTGCTGGTTTGCGGCCGCCGGGCCATCTCAAAATCTTCTTTCCAAAATCCCGGGAAGGAGGGCTGCTTTTTGAAATCATAACCGCGCACTTCCGCCCGGAAATACAGTTTATACGAAACGGTGATCTGTTCGCCAACGTAGGCCTTACGTTTCGAAACAAGAGTTTTAATATACAAATCCTGTCCACTGATTTCGGAATCCGATTTTGACTGTGCGGAGGGCTTGTTCGCAGCTGTGGAACGAACAGCGGATTTAGTCACTTTGATGGAAACAGAATTGGATTTATACACCTTTCCCTTATAGCGTACCACCGCCGGAGGAATAGTAAAAGTGCCTTCCTTTGTGGGCTGCAGATAAAAGGTATTTGATTTCGTGGAGGACATACTGCCGTTGACAATTTGAATACTGGTGGAAGAGTTCGGGCCGGACAGCACCATAAAATCATTAAATTCCGGTAATTCGGGTTCAGGCAGACTGGCGGCACTTCCGGAAATTTCCAGTGAATAGGTGAACTGATCGTTGACCCCAACAGTAGCTGCGGATATGGACGCCTGGATCTTTATATCCTGTGCAAAGGCCAGCCCTACCATAAATAGAAAAAATATTATCGTAAATCGTGTTTTCATACTTACCAGTCTTTATCTACCCGGCCACGTCCTCCGCGTACCGGACGTGTCTTTTTCTGTTTATTCTTTTCCTGTTCGCGCAGCGCCTGCAGGATTTTTTCCGCCTCTTTTTTACTCAATTTTTTCTTTTCACCCGCTTTTTGCTGCTGTTTCTTTTGATCTTTTTGTTGATCTTTTTGCGCGTTTTTCTTTTGCTGCTGTTTTTGTTCTTCTTTTTTCTGCTCCTGCTTCTTTTGCTGATCTTTATTCTGCTGCTGTTGATTTTGTTGTTGTTGCTGCTTTTGCTGCTGCTTGTTCTGCGGCTGCTTTTTAGCATTTTCCTTTAATTTTGCCCGTGCCAGTTCCAGATTGTATTTAGCGTCCTGATCGTCCGGATTCAGTTCCAGCGCTTTTTTATACGATGCGATGCATTCCTTTAATTTATTTTGCTGAAACTGGACATTCCCTATATTATAGTAAGCCTTTGCGCTAAGCGCTAAATCTTTACTGGCCGTTATCTTTTGATATGCTTCCACAGCCTGATCGTATTTCTTTAGCTTATAGCTGGCGTCACCTTCGTTGAAAAGCGCCGCTTCATTTAGCGGGTCATCTAACAGAGCATCTTTATAGTTAGTCAGCGCTTCTTCGTATTTTCCATTTTTATACTGCTCATTCCCCTTATGCACCTTGGCACGGATACTCTGAGCCGGCAGAGAAACCGCCGTAATCAGCAGAATGCTAATAAACAAAACTACTTTCATTTAAATCAGTCTTTCCTTCAAACAAATTGGCCTTAGAGAACTTCCAGTTTTTTATTCCGCACCGGTATTAACATTTCTAATATAAAAAATAAAAGCGCAATTACCGCAAATACCTGATAGCGGTCTTCGTATTGCGTAAACTGCTTAGATGTTAAATTCTTTTTATCCATCTTGTTTACTTCTTTATAAATCTCCGTTAACTCGGTCTCGCCGCCACTGGAAATATAATATTTCCCGTTGGTTAAAAAAGCGATTTTTTGCAGGATAGAAGCGTCCAGCTTTGTGGTGACCACGTTTCCATCACGGTCTTTTTTAAACCCTGCGCGCTTCCCGCTGTTATCATAAACGGGAATGGGTACGCCCCGCGCCGAACCCAGCCCGATGGTATAAATAACGATGCCCTCTTTGGCCGCTTCTTCTGCCGCTTTCTCCACATCCCCTTCGTGGCTTTCGCCATCGGTGATCAGAATGAGAACTTTATGTTTACGCTCTTTTTGATTAAACATCTTAATTGATTTTTTTATGGCGTCGGCCAGAGCGGTTCCCGGCTGGGGAATCAGATCGGTATCCATCATCCTTAAAAAAAGTTTGGCGGCGGAATAGTCCAGGGTTAAGGGACACTGTACATGTGCCATCCCGGCAAAGGCAACCATACCAATACGGTCACCCTGCAAAATATCGATCAGTTTGGAAATTTCGTGTTTGGCTTTTTCCAGACGATTAGGCGCGATGTCTTCGGCCTGCATACTGAGCGATACATCGAGGGCGGTCACAATATCCACACCTTCCCGTTTTACTTCTTCTAACTTCGTACCCATCTGGGGATCGGCCAGAGCCGTGATTAGAAAAATATAGCCCATAATAAACAAGGCGCTCTTCCAGGCCACCCGGGTTTTACTGTAGCCGGGCATCATCTTGCGCATCATTTCGAGATGACCGAACTGCCTGAGTAGTTTTTCTTTATTTCTGGAAACCCATACAAAAAACAGGATCAGCAGGACAACGCCCCAGAGTCCGTGTAAGAATACCGGATATTGAAATTTTAGTACATCCATTTTTTAATTACCAATTTCGAGATTATTCATTGTTCATTGTTCATTTTCCACTACGCATTATTCCCTTCGACCCCACAACAAAGGGTAAACTAAGCTCAGAGAACGGTTTTACGGCAACTTCTTAAAATAGGTATTTGCCAGCACCAGCTCGATTAGCAGCAGGAAAAGGCCCGCCGCGAGCAGGTACACAAAATACTCTTCGTAACGGGTAAATTCCTTTACCTCTATTTTCGTCTTCTCCAGCTTGCTGATTTCGGCATAAATATTTTTTAATTTTTCCGTATTGGTCGCCCGGAAATATTGGCCGCCGGTAATATCGGCTATTTGACGCAGGGTCTGTTCATCAATTTGTACCTGCATCGGGACGTAATGCTTCCCTAAAATCGGGTCTTCCACGGGGTACATCGCCGTTCCCCTTGTCCCCGCGCCGATGGTATAAATTTTTATATCGTAGGCCGCGGCAATACGGGCGGCTGTAATGGGATCGATAGAACCCTGATTATTATTTCCGTCTGTCAGCAGAATCACCACTTTGCTTTTAGCCTTGCTTTCGCGCAATCGGTTCACGGCATTGGCAATACCCAGCCCGATAGCGGTACCATCCCAGTCCTTGTCGGCAATGGATTGTTTATCGAGGAGGGTTAACAACACACCGTAATCTAATGTCAGCGGACATTGTGTAAAACTTTCCCCGGCAAACACAACCAGGCCGATACGATCGTTAGAACGACCTTTAATAAAATCCTCCGCAACCAGTTTAGCCGCTTTTAAACGGTTATTCGGCTTAAAATCTTCGGCCAGCATACTGCTGGAAACATCCATTGCCAGCACAATATCAAGCCCCTCGGTCGAAGTTTCGGTTTCCTTACTCGAAGACTGCGGACGGGCCAGGGCCAGGATTAAAAACGTTACACCCAGTAAACGGAGCAGGAACAGAATATGACGCAGGCGTTGTTTGGCGGTGTGACCCAAATTTTTCAAAAGGGAAATATCGGAATAGCGGATTTTCCCGCTTCCCCGGCGCATTTGCTTAAGGTACCAAAATGCGAGCAGCGGTAAGATGAGTAACAGCAGCAGAAAAAGCGGGTCGGCAAAACGATACATCAAATACCCCCTTCCTGCTCGGAAACGGCGGCAGGCGCTTCGATAGCCTTTGGTTCGTTCTCATCAGTCTCTTTTTCTTTTTCCGGTTCTTCCGGCGCTTCAAAAATCAATTTCGTCTGATTTACAAAATCCTGCGCCTGTGCCTTAGCGCGGTCTATCTCGTCATCCGTGGGTTTATATTTGGCAAACTTCACCAGGTCCGAAAGGGTCAGTAACTGCTCCAGCATATTCTGCCGCTCTTCATTCTGCTCCTGACGCTTCACATCACGCATAATTTCGGCCGTTGTTTTTTCCAGCGCCGCAATGAAATAACGCCCTTCAAGGTAAATGCGCATAATTTCGGATAAACGGCTGAAAAAGGCTTTTACCTGTCCCTCTTGCAACAGGTCTGAAGCAAACAATTTATCCAATTCTTCCAGTGCAATTTCGTGCGCGGGTCTCGGCGGAGGAGGCGGACTGAACAGGTAGCCTTTTTCGCGGCGCTTTTTAATAAAATAATAGGCCAGCCCGATTCCGGCTAACAAAAGAACCGCCAGAGCCGCAATAAGAGACCAGAAGCGGTAATTAAAGGGAATTTCGATGGGCGCTTTGACGTCTTTCAGCGTTCCGGCGTCGTCACCGCTCATTACCGATTTAACAAAAATATTGACCGCCGGAGCTTCGATGATGCTGTATTTTGTGGTGGTGTCGTCCAGAAAATAAGCTACCGGAAAAGGGGGAATGGCATAATGCCCCGTATCATAAACCGAAATATTAAAATTGAAACGTTCAATGATCCGGCCATTCTGATGCAATGGTTCGGGGAAATCGTATCCCTTAATTTCAAACTGACCGAGATTCAGACCTTCCCCGGGCCGCGCGGTTCGCAGATGTTCATCCCGGTCGATAATAATGGAATAGGTGATGCGGTCGCCGATGGTAATCACCGACGTATCCACTTCGGCGCGTACTTCGATAAGTCCTTTATCCTGTGCCTGCAAGGACACAGCTACACTTAGAATGAATAGTATGTTTAAAAATCGTTTCACGTTTTTCTCTACTGCTGACTAATTTATCTCGTTCAAAATTTTAAAACCCAAATACACAATTAACAAATAGCAAACAAACTCCAATACCAAATAATTAAACCATCTACCTGACGGGTGAATGCGGCTGTTTGTTATTTTTATTTTGAAATTTATTTGTCATTTGTTTTTTGTAATTTGTAATTTATTAATCTATTTCCACTTTTCCATTTATTGCACTAACGAATTCTGTTGTTAAAAAACTGCACATCTTCGGCCTTCATCAAACGCTGCGCCAGTTCCTGATAGGCCTGCTGCTGGCGTTCCATCGATAAATCCTGCGCCACCTGCTGCTGCACTTCTCCAAGCGGTTTCTGCCGGGTTATCGTACCTTTTTTATCTTTTTCCGCATATTTATCTTTATGGGCCTGGTAGTAAAGCTCTACATCTTTCGCTTCTATTTTAACTTTGTCCTTCAATTCCTCTTGCAGCAGTTTATCGGCCATCAGGCCTTTTTTAGCGCGGAAGGCGCCTTCCAGCACATCCTTATCTTTATCTAATCCTTTTCGTTTGGCGGAATCATACAGCAGTTCCTGCAGCACCAATTGCTGCAAAAGTTCTTCTTTTTTCTTTTTCTCTTTAAAGGTATCCCGCATATAAACCGGCAACTGGCTGATTTCGAAGTCCAGATCGCCCTGGGTAAATTTCCGGGTTGCCGTTTGTGCCAGTACTTCGCCCGGCCGGTTTTCCTTTACCTTGCTCTTATCCAGCGCGGCCTCTTTTTCATAGATGCGCTGGGCGTCACCGGATTTCTGCAGCCGTTCCAGACAGTTTACAAGTTTCTTCCCAACCTCGGTCTGCAGCTTACTCTGCGGATAGAGGTATTTCACTTTAAAATAATACTGCAGGGCTTTTTCATAATCGTGCAGCCGTTCGAAATAAATATTGGCGATGGTGAAAAACGTATT
>JANTFQ010000086.1 GCA_024763405.1 Calditrichaceae bacterium | reverse complement strand
CATGGACTTGCCGGAATTATTGTGGTTTGGATTCCTCTGGTACTGGTATTCAGTGGAAAACAAAATGTACTGACACTTTTAATCAGTGTCGGCGGAATTATCATCGGAGCAGAAGGGTTGTTGCTGGCTTCCTTTAAAATGGGTAAGCCGGTAATCCCGGCGGAAAAGATATATGCTTCTTTTCCAACTATTTTGTTCCTGGCCAGTCTGGCCTTTGTGCTGGGAATGCAAAACTAACAAAATGAGTATGGAACGCTCATAAAAACGACGTAATTGATTTAATATTTTGAGGATTTAGTCCGGCTTCAAAATCATGCAATTTTAAATGAGACCTAAATATAACGGCATTAACTGTGGTGTCCGTAATGACTGTTCTATGCCAAAAATTCAAGAAAAGAGAGATACATTTTTACATTAATTAATCCACTAAAATCATTTCATTTAATTAATTCTTAGGAGGAATTATGTTCAATGAAACAACAAAAACACAACGCATTATCATGGCGGTATCGGCTCTCATTGCTGGTATCTTCATGATGTATTTTGCGCCATCCGAGGCCATGCATACCGTTAAGGTAGCCTTACGGGAAGTTATGGAACGACTCATTCCGTATGATCCGGATTTTTATCCCGCCGTTCCGGTATTAGTTTGGACCTACAGTATTTGGATGGTGGCATTGTGGCTGCTCGGAGCCTTTGCCTTAGTTTTGGCTAAGAAAATTTATGACGGAGTACAGTGGGCACGGGCTTCATTGCTGGGATTCTCAGCTGTAACAGCAGTAGCGGGAATGGTGATGCTAATTCCCTGGATGGTGCTTGTCGTAGCCGATTACTCCAAAGGCCCGGTTCCCGGCGTATTGCCTCCACCCACAGATGTAACGGTTATGCCTCCTGTTATATGGACCTTAGTTTTTGGATTATTATTCTATTATATTTTCCTGTTTATGGATAAAGATACTTTTAAAAATAAACTGCTTAAATTAATTCCTTATACTGCAGTAGGAATTGTGGCGGGAATGGTATTTATGAATGGGCAACACGGGGTTCGATATTTTATTTTCATTCCGGAACTGCTCACCAATAATCCACCCAGTTCATTCAATCCTTTGGGAAATGTTCTTACAAACTTAGATTATTATAATGCAATGGCTCTGACAACCATTTCACAGATGCAGATTGATTCATTAAAAGTCGGTCAAATGGTGGATATCGTTAATAAAGCCCACGAGGTGGTGCCGCAGATTGTTAAATATGCCAAGCCGACCTATGATCCCAATACTTTGGTGTTATTAATTGGTGGCTTTATGAATTATCTTTCCAGCTATATGATGATTCTGGCAATACCATTTTTAGCTTTAAAGAAAAAGTTTGGTTACTATACCATTCTCGGAACTTCTTTGGCAACCGCATTAATCGGTTTTCAGATCTATTTTATACGTGGAACTTTTGAATGGGCCATTGGCGGTATTTTATCTCTGGTCTTATTAGTAATATTCCTGATACCTGTATTTAAGAATTTTTTCATTGAAGAAGAGGCCGCTTAGTAAGATACAATCCGGCAGTTAAGGCTGCCGGATTTTTTTAATAAATGAAATTGAAAAGAATATCTTCTGGAATTAAAATGAAAAACATAAAAAAAATAACTATGCTCTGGAAGTTTTTCTTTTGGCCTGTGCTCTGGTTATTCATTTTTATTCCTGCTTATTTCTGGCCACTATATCTAAACGGACTATTAAAAATTGTTGCCGTGTTAGCAGGTCTTGTTTTTATGACTATTGCGCTTTTTTTAACTTCCGCCGGAGGACGTACGCTGGCCAAAACAGGGCATCAAAAACCAAATGAAACAATCTGGCCGGACACGTTTACGGATTTCGGTATTTTCAGTTGTATGCGCCATCCCATGCATTTAGGCCTGGCGATTTTCCCGGTAGCGCTTGCTTTGATAAGTAGCTCTGTTCCGGCTATCCTTAGTTCGGGCTGGGGTGTCTCCGGCGCGCTTTGGTTTGTGCTGCATATCGAAGAAAAAGACGCCCTCAATAAATATGGAACGGTCTATCGTGCTTATATGCAAAAAGTGCTGCCGTTTTCCCTGCACCCAAAGTGTCTGCTTAAATCCTGGAAATTCTGGAAAATATAAGAGAAAAAAACACCACTTTTTTGGTAATAAATTTCCGATTATGTCTTTAGCTCAGCTATTCTATTTAGATTGTTTCGACCCGAGTATTCGGGTTTCATAAAGACAGCTGAGGTGCTGTTGCCCCAAAAGGGAGAGGAGTGAACGGAGCGATGTGGCAATCAATTAATTTATAAAAATAATTTAATCGTGTTTTGCAGAACTAAGGCCATAGTCATATAATTTTTAAATATAAAAACATATGAGAATAGTATGATTAATCTTAAACAACACCTGTTCATTTTCCCCGTATTTTTTTTATTGATATTTAACGGGTATTCTCAGGAGCAAACAGAGCTGACCGGTTTCTTTGACATTATTAACAATTACCAGCCTTCCCTGGGTGAAATAAATGGTTTTAAAATTAATCAATTTGAAATAGATATCAGTAAGGGTTTTACGGATGAATTTTCTTTTGGGTCCGCCATCGCCTATAATAATGAGAATGGAAACATTGAATTGAGCATGGTGTTTCTGCATTATAATCTGTTAACAAAAGAAATTAAACACCCCCGGCGTACGGAAGAGGATGAACACGCCGGTATTGTCATCGGGAAATTTGATGTGCCGATAGGGTTGGATTATCTATCCTTTGCATCACCGGACCGGCCCGTGGTCAGTCAGCCCCTGATCATCGAAAAAACCATTGGCGGCTGGAATGATGTGGGCGTCAATCTGCATCTGAATAGAAAATATTTCAGATTTAATTTTAGCGCGGTAAACGGCTTTAACAAAGGTGTAAATTTTGCAGGGGACCTGGTATTTAAAATGATTCCCGGAATTAAGCTTGGTCTGTTTCATACCTCTGACTTCAACGCAAAAATGATCCGTAAAAGCTGGATTAACGGCGCCTATCTAATGGCCGAAAAAGGAGTATTTGAATTGAAATCCGAGTTTATCCGGGCAAATGGCATTTATGGGGGTGAAGCGGATACACTAAACGACGATCACCTGCATGACGGTTTTTATGTGCAGCTGCTGACGGATTTGAGCAAAGAACGAGTATCCTGGCCCATATTCTTTACGCTACGCTATAGTGAATGGTTTGATGAAAATAAAAACAGTCCGGTTTTTCTTGCGGATAAAATCGAACGCTATGTAGCCGGTATCGGCTGGCACATCAACACATACAGCAGTTTAAGGCTGGAATATCAGAATGAAAATCCACGGGGTGCGAAACGTTTTGATCGTCTGACTGCTCAGATGGTGGTGGAATTCTAAAAACGGCAGCAGGAAAGTTATAATTTTATTTCTGGTTTTATTTAATAATTCTGAGAAAAATTTTATAATTAAGGCCTTTTCTACAACCACCTGGAAAGTGGGAACCCAGAGGAGTTCTTCACCTTAAAACCAAACAATCGCTCAGATGAGGTTATCATAGTTCCAACCGTTCATACCTTGTTCTTGTTGCTGGCCTTCTTTTGTTTCTCGGCTTGGGGCATTTTTTTCGCTTCGTACCTCCTTCCTGAACATTTAACAGATTCTTTCCTGACAGAAGCCAATTTGACTTGAAATAAGAATCACTAAGTAGTAAACTACTTATTTACAAATTATCGGACTTCTCTTACTATGAAAACCCTTTGTGTTATTCCTGCCCGCTATGCTTCGACCCGCCTTCCCGGAAAACCGTTGGCGCTAATCGGCGGAAAACCGATGATTCAATGGGTTTATGAGCGCGCAAGCGCAGCTGAATTGATTGACAAGGTAGTTGTGGCAACCGATAATGAAGAAATTAAAGCAACCGTGGAAGCCTTTGGCGGGAATGTAAGAATGACCTCCCCCGAACTCGCCTCCGGCACTGATCGCGCCGCCGCCGTTTTGGAGAGTGAAGAGGCAGACATTATCGTAAATCTTCAGGGGGATGAGCCTTTTATTGAGTCTGCTCTCTTATCCCGAATGGTTCAGGTTTTTGAGAATCCCGAAATTGACATGGCAACACCAATTAAGAGAATCGTCAATTTAAACGAGCTGACAAATCCTAATTTTGTGCGGGTTGTTCGCGATAATATGCACTTTGCTCTCTATTTCAGCAGGGCTGTGGTACCGTTTGTACGGGATATTTCAGATAAACAGCAATGGCTGGAGCGGCACCGTTTTTACAAACATATTGGTATTTACGCTTATCGGAAAAATCTGCTGCTTAAATTAACGGCACTACCGCAGAGCAGCCTGGAACAGAGTGAGCGCTTAGAACAGCTCCGTGCGCTGGAAAATGGTATTAAAATTTATACCGTGGAAACGGAGTATGACTCGACAGGGGTGGATACACCGGAAGACCTTGAATTTGTAAACAAATTAATCCAAAACAATACATATAACATAGACTAATTATGAACCCAAAAAAGTATATTTTCTTTACCGGCGGAGTTGTCTCGTCCTTGGGAAAAGGCATCTCCATATCATCACTGGCGTTTCTCCTGCAATCCAGAGGCTATTCAGTCACTATCTTAAAACTCGATCCCTACATCAATGTCGATCCGGGTACAATGAGTCCGTATCAGCACGGCGAAGTATATGTAACCGACGACGGAGCGGAAACGGACCTGGATCTGGGACATTATGAGCGCTTTCTGAATATTTCAATGGCCCGTTTTAACAATGCCACCTCCGGGCAGATTTATTATGAAGTGATTCAAAAAGAGCGCCGTGGTGATTATCTCGGTGCAACCGTGCAGGTTATTCCTCATATTACAGATGCCATAATTGAAAAAGTTAAGTATGCGGCTGAAATGACCGACGTGGATATTGTTCTGGTGGAAATCGGAGGAACGGTCGGCGATATTGAGAGCCTTCCGTTTTTAGAAGCCATCCGGCAATTCCGGCTGACCCTGAACCCGGAAGACACCTTTGTAACACATTTGACCCTTGTACCCTTTATCGCCGGGGCAAATGAATTAAAAACGAAACCTACGCAGCATTCCGTTCAGCGTCTGCGGGAAATTGGTTTGCAACCGGATGCTTTGCTTTGCCGGACCGACCGTCCGCTTCCGGAAAACGTGAAACAGAAAATTGGTCTGTTTTGTAATGTTTCTGCTGCGGCGGTAGTGGATGCTCTTGATGTGGGAACTATTTATGAAGTACCTGTTCAGTATGCTGATTTGGGCTTTGATGAACTTGTCCTCCATAAACTACGCCTGGGAAAAAGAAAGCTAAATATTACGGGGTGGAGAACGAAGGTTGAACGGTATAAAAATATCGAAAAAGAAATTACGATCGCCATCTGCGGAAAATATATAGAGTTGCAGGATGCCTATAAAAGTATCATTGCCGCTTTTACCCATTCCGGAATGGAAAATGATGTCCGGGTGAAATTGAAATGGCTCAATACAGAAAATCTTACTGAAAATAATATCCAGGATGAACTTGCAGATGTCGCGGGAATTTTAGTACCGGGTGGTTTTGGTGAGCGGGGAATAGAAGGAAAACTGCTGGCCGTCCGTTATGCCCGGGAAAATAAAATCCCGTTTTTTGGAATCTGCCTGGGCCTGCAATGCGCGGTAATTGAATTTAGCCGAAATGTTCTGGGAATTGACGGCGCGAACAGCACCGAGTTTGACGAGGATACCAAAGACCCGGTTATCCATCTAATGGAAACCCAAAAATCGGTAAAAGTCTTAGGCGGAACGATGCGACTCGGAAGCTACCCCTGCAATTTAAAAGAGGGAACAACCGCTGCTGCCGCTTATGATGAAATTTCAATTAATGAACGTCATCGGCACCGTTTTGAGGTGAACAATGCCTATCGCTCCCGTTTAGAAGAAGCCGGAATGTGCATCAGCGGATTATCTCCTGACGGAGAACTGGTGGAAGTCATCGAACTGACCGATCATCCCTGGTTTGTGGGCTGCCAGTTTCATCCGGAACTGAAATCGCGTGTGGCCAAAGCGCATCCTCTGTTCAGAAGTTTTGTCACCGCTTCCAAAACGTATTTTAATGATAAAAATCAACAGAGTTGATCAAAATGAAACAAACCGCTCTGCCGCATACTATTTTACTGCACCGATCTGAGAATCCCTATTATTCTCAACTGAAACGGCTGCTCGAAAGCTGGGATATTGAGCTTATCGAAGTTTCCGTTTTGGCTGAACTTAAAGATAAAGCAGTCCTGGATTCAATTCATTTAGCTCTGGCCATCGTCGATAAAAAAGACGTTAGCGGTATCGACTTTTTACGCTCTGTGATGTATTCAAACACCTGGATTCAGCGGATGATGTTAATGTCGGAAATTGATTTGGAAATTTATGAACGGGCGGTAAATAAGGCGCATATCAATTATATGCTAAAAATTCCCTTTCCCGGTACAAAACTCCAAACCTATTTTCGCAAGGCTGTGAGACGATATGAAAGTATTACCAAACCTTTTGCCAAGTTTGACGCCTTATCGTCTGTTACGGAAGAGTTGCTTGTAGAAAATGAAAAATTCCGGATGGAAGCAACCCTGGATCCCATGACCAAACTTATGAACCGCCGCTCCTTTAATAAAATTCTGGAGCGCATCTGGCAGCGCTACAGAAAAAAAGGAATTCCGTTCTCAATCGCCTTGTTAGACATTGATCATTTTAAAGTGGTAAATGATTCGTATGGCCATCAGGCCGGTGACCTGGTGCTGCAAGACATTGCCGGCATACTGATCGATAATCAACGTTTGGGAATTGATTATTCCTTCCGTTACGGCGGTGAAGAATTTGTGGTGCTGTCTTCCAATACGAACGGGAACGAAATGGCACTTTACCTGGAACGCCTGCTGCATCTGGTAAAGGAAACGAAAACCCTCTATAAAGACGCGGAAATCAGTGTTACGTTTAGTGCCGGTGTATGTGAAGCCTCACAAAGTGAATCACCGGAAGCGCTGATTGAAAAGGCAGACAGCGCCATGTACAGGGCTAAAGAAGACGGACGCTGCCGGGTCTTAAAGTGTTCTGATAAAAACGTTTAGGCTCATTTTTCCAACTGCATTCTTTTTACTTTTCTCTTCTGAACAGATTGTGTTAAAAATACTTGTAATATTTAAGGTTAAACCTTATTTTTCCAGCAGGTTAAGCGGGAACTATTTATGTCGGCGACACTTTGGGATTCATTCGAAGATATTCTTTCGGAAGCAGAAGAGCTTTTTCTCGGTTTTCATTTTGATGAAGCGCTGGAAGCATGGGAGAAATATTATAAGATAACGGCAAAAAAGGAATACGGGGAAATCATCGCCCAAATTACCGAGAACTGGGATGATAAACGCTTTACGAAAATAGATAGTCTATCCAGCCTCTACACCATTTTTAATGACCTGCAGACGAAACGCACCCAAAATAAAATCAACCGCTATACGTTCGAATTATTTAAAAAATTAATCATCCGTATTTATAAACAGCGCTTTCGCAGTAATAGCCCACAGGAGGGGTTGGAAGCCGGTGTCTTTGATTACCTTAGCGGGGATTTTGCGTCAGCTCAAAAAAAATTACAGCAAATTCTGGAACAGGATGTTGAAAATGTACAAGCCCGAATTTACTTGGGATTTACGTATCTTGATCAACATGATCAAAAAACAGCCGTTGCTTATCTAAGTGAAAATTTATTTCTTGCCGCAAACGCGCTTCCCGAAGATGCATTCTATTTATCTCAGTTTAAGCTGCTGTTTGGAAAATTGCACTCCGACAGTGGAAACAGGGACGAGGCGGCCTGGCTGCTGACCTTTGAATCGTGGTACCGCGGGTACCTGATTTTTACAGAGAATCCGCGCTTTTTCCGTGTAATGCAGCAGAAAGAAAGCAATGAACGTATTATGCAGGTAAAATATTATTCCTACGAACGCTACCGTCATTTTGTACGCTGCCTGTTTATTGCCGATTATACCCGCCATTTTCATCCCGATCAAACCGGCCTTATTCACGAGCAGGAAAATTATATGCTTAAGCTGGATCGTGAATTATTCGCCCGCTACCGCAAAAAGCGCCGGGAACTGTAAGCAATGTTCTATAAAGGAATACTATTCGATTTCGACGGCGTCGTTGTAAAAAGTATGGAACAGCATTTTGACGCCTGGCAGAAAGCCTTTGCCGAAAAGGGTATCCACATAACGGC
>JANTFQ010000085.1 GCA_024763405.1 Calditrichaceae bacterium | reverse complement strand
GCACCGAAAATATTTATCCGGTGAGTAAAGAAGGCTATCAAAATCTAAAATGGGTATTGATGGATTACAGCGATATTATTGTGCACGTATTCGATCATGAATCACGTGAGTTTTATGCCGTCGAGCGCTTATGGGCAGATGCGGAAATGGAATTTATTTCGGACGATCAAGAATGACAGCAAAAGAATATATTAGTGAACAATTAGAGAATTTCCTCAAATTCAAACACATCGAAGACCTTGACATCATCCTGCAAAAACCAAAAGATACAAAACACGGCGACTTTGCCAGTAATCTTGCGTTGCAGGCCGCACGGCATTTAAAAAAGAAACCGGCCGATATTGCCGCGGAAATCAGGGATTATATTACCATCGATGAACAGTATATTTCGAAAATAGAGATTGCCGGCCCGGGATTTCTTAACTTTTTTGCGGCCAGTGATAATTTATTTGCACAGCTTAGCCAAATCCTCGAACAGCGAGAACAATTTGGCCGCTCTGATTTGGGAAAAGGCAAAAAAGCGCAGGTCGAATTTGTTAGCGCCAATCCCACCGGACCTTTAACTATTGGGCACGGACGCGGCGCCGTATTTGGCGATACTATCTGCCGTCTGCTGGAAGCCAACGGCTACGACGTAACCCGGGAATATTATTTTAACAATGCCGGCCGGCAGATGCGTGTCCTGGGCGAATCCGTTCGGCTGCGTTATCTCGAAGAACTGGGTGAAACGGTTACTTTTCCCGATGACCACTACCAGGGCAACTACATTCGGGACATTGCCCAAACCATTATCAAAAAGCACGGCAGCGCGTTAAAAGACGATCCGGAAAGTCTGGTTTTTAAAGACACGGCAGAAGCCGCGATTTTTGCCGATATCAAACAAACAATCAAACGGCTCGGATTTGAATTTGATGTTTTTTACAACGAAAAAACTTTATACGATGAAGGCAGGATAGACGCTGTTGTACGGGAGTTAAATAAAAAAGGATTGATTGCCTGCCGCGAGAATGCCACCTGGTTTTTAAGTTCCAAGCTTGGAATGGAACAGGACCGGGTCTTTGTTAAAAGCAGCGGTGAACCGACCTATCGTCTACCGGATACCGCCTATCATATCGAAAAAATAAAACGTGGTTATGATTTGATCATCGACGTCTTTGGCGCAGATCATATTGCCGCTTTCCCCGATGTACTGGCTGCAGTTAAAGCTTTGGACTATGACGTCGAAAAAATTAAAGTGCTCATCCATCAGTTTGTAACGCTTACCGAAAACGGTGAGAAAGTTAAAATGTCCACCCGAAAAGCCAATTTTATCACCCTGGACGATTTGATGGATGATGTGGGCGAAGATGTTACCCGTTATTTCTTTTTAATGCGCAATATGAACGCCCATTTAAATTTTGATTTGGAATTGGCCCGTACACAGTCCGACGAAAATCCGGTATTTTATATACAATACGCGCACGCCCGGATTTGCAGTATCATCAGTCTGGGTAAAACAAAACAACTCAGCCCGGATCAAAATGCCAATTTTCAGTTGCTCAAAGAAACGGAAGAACTTAACGTCATCAAGCATTTGCTGTCCTTCCCCGGTATTGTTAAAGCCAGCGCGGTACATTACGAACCGCACCGGCTGGTCAATTACCTGTTTGAGCTGGCATCCCTGTTTCACCGTTTTTATACAGTCTGCCGGGTGGTTACAGAAGATGCGGAATTGAGCAAAGCACGCCTGTCCTTAATCGACGCCGTTAAAACAGTACTTGCAAACGGTTTGGGCCTGTTAGGAATTTCGGCACCGGAACAAATGTAGCAATTTTAAATATGGAGAAAGAAATGAGCGTTTTAGTAGTTGGGTCCATTGCGTATGATACGGTTGAAACACCTTACGGAAACGCCGACGATTCACTGGGCGGTTCCGCTCTGTATTTCAGCGCGGCCGCCAGTTTATTCTGTCCGGTAAATGTAGTCGGCGTGGTTGGTTCTGATTTTGACGCTTCAAAAATTTCGTTTCTGAAAAAGCGTGGCGTTAATCTGGACGGGCTTTATGTGGAAAGCGGCAGCACCTTTCGCTGGGGCGGGCGCTACCATAAAGATTTAAACAAGCGGGATACCCTTTTTACCTATTTAAATGTATTCGAAAGCTTTCAGCCGAAAATTCCGGTGCAATACCGAAACGCCGATTACGTATTTCTCGCCAATATCGATCCCACTTTACAATTGCAGGTTTTAGAACAGATCAAAAAGCCGAAACTGGTCGTGCTGGATACGATGAATTTTTGGATCAGCGGAAAACGCGCCATGCTGGACGAAGTGGTGAAACACTGTGATATTTTAATTTTAAACGATGAAGAAGCCCGCGAATTAAGTGACGAGCAGAACCTGATTACCGCCATAAAAAAAGTTAGTTCCATCGGAAAGCCAAAAACACTGATTGTCAAAAAGGGCGAACACGGCGCGGTTCTGTATCATAAGGGTGCTTTCTTTTTTGTTCCCGCTTACCCGTTGGACAAGGTAATCGATCCCACCGGCGCGGGCGATAGTTTTGCCGGTGGCTTTCTGGGTTATATCGCTAAAACAGGCAATTTACGGTTGGGAACCTTAAAAAAGGCACTGGTGTATGGAAGCGCTGTCGCTTCATTTAATGTGGAAGATTTTAGTTTCGATAAGTTAAAAGCTCTGACCAACGAAGCATTGGATGAGCGGTTTAATGAATTTAAAGCATTAACAAGGTTTTAATTCTTTTTGGACTGCATTGACGGTATCAATGCGGAGACATTATAAATCGACGCAGTCAATTTTAAATCTCGGCAAGCGGAAGGATTATTGTAAAAATACTGCCCTTTTCCGGTTGACTCTCTACCACCAGTTCCCCGCCATTCGATTCTATTATCTCTTTTGTAAGTGAGAGTCCAACCCCGATGCCTCCACCCATAAAATCCGTTTTAGAGGTGGAATGGTGCAGCACATCCTGTACTTCATAAAAAGGTTCGAAAATCAATTCCTGTTTATCTAACGGAATACCGATTCCGGTATCCTTGACGGAAATATATATCTGATTACGGGCCGGTATGGATTGAGAAGAAATGCGTACCTCCCCGCCTTTATTTGTATATTTCAAAGCATTCTGAACCAGTTCCCTTACCGCTTTAAAAATCATTTTTTTATCCACAAAGGCAGAAATCGGTTTTTCATCCGTTTGAATATCAAATTGTATATCCCGGTTTTCAAACAGGACCCGTACTTCTTTGGTCACTTCATTTACAATATCATTGATATTCACAATAGCCCGATCGAGTTTGCTGACATATTTTTTAAAACTGGATAAATCGTGCATGCTTTCAATCATATCCATCATTTCGGTAATCGTATGATTGATGATAGAGGCGTATTCATTCAGGTCATTGTTTTCAGATTCTTCCAGTTCCATTTCAATTAAATCGAAATAACCCCGTAGAACCGCCAGCGGTGTACGCAGTTCATGGTTGGTGATGGTGATAAATTTATCTTTCAGTTCGTTCAATTCCCGTAACTGACTGTTTGTATCCCGCAATGTCTGGTTCTCTTTGCGGGCCATAATTTTCTGAATGCATTTATTCATTACAATTTTGACATGCTCTAAGGAAACCGGTTTTGTAATATAATCAAAGGCGCCCTGTTTCATCGCCCCAACCGCATTTTCGATGGTAGCAAATCCGGTAATGACAATGACTTCTATTTCCGGATCTTTTTTCTTCACACGGCGCATCGTCTCCAGACCGTCGATTTCCGGCATATTCAAATCGGTTACAATAATATCGTAGTGTTTTGTTTCTAATTTTTCCAGGCCCTGTTTTCCATTTTCCGCAGTATCGACCTCTAAACTTATGAAGCCGAACATGTCAACATAACTTTCACGAACTTCCAGCTCGTCTTCAATCAGTAAAATATTTAAGCCTTGATTTCCCTGCATTTCCGGTTTTTCACTTTCTAAAATTTAACGTACTAATCTTTCTTAAGTTCTGCCTCGGGATGCTCCAGAATCATCTCCCGAATACGTTTAATTTCGCGGTTTATTTGTTTTATATATTTATTCGTCCGAAAATTTGAATTCGGGATATTTTCTTCAAGCAGGAAAATAGACGTATTCAGCACATTTAAGCGGGAACGCAAATTTTCCAGTAGCTCTTTATACTCCTGTACAGATTCCTGGTGACTCGATTGTACGGGCATCTATTTAAATCCTTTTCATACATAAATCGTTACTTTCCCTTCTGTACGTTTCGGCACCTTTTTTGAACAATTGAGTCTTTTTATGATCCTATGAACAGTTTTATATAAAGACCTGCCCTAACCTTCTGTTTCTATTATCTTGCATTTATGAAATAATTTTGCAATATTTTGATATGCATTACAAAGCCAAATGGCAGCAAAAGCAAAATAACGATAAAATTCTCTGTACGCTTTGTCCGCGTTATTGTAAAATAGGCGACGGAAAAGCCGGCTTCTGCTATATCCGAAAGAATATTTCCGGTACTTTATATGCACTGGGATATGGCCGGCCCACCGGTTTTGCCGTTGACCCTATCGAAAAAAAACCGCTTAGTCATTTCCTGCCCGGAACAGATATTTTAAGCTTCGGCACGGCCGGCTGTAACCTCGGCTGTAAATTCTGCCAGAACTGGTCTATGAGCAAAGCCCGGCTGGATGATGTGCAGGCGCTGCATGCCACACCCGAACAAGTGGTGGAACTGGCCCTAAAAAACAAACTGCCCTCTATTGCCTACACCTATAACGATCCGATTATTTTTGGCGAATATGTAATTGATATTGCGCGATTGGCCCGGCAGGAAAATATCCGCAGCGTAATGGTCACCAACGGTTATATTACCTCCGAAGCACGTAAAGAAGTATTTCAGAATATTGATGCGGCAAACGTTGATCTAAAAGCATTCAGTGAAAAATTTTACTATAAACTGACCGGCGCGCACTTGCAGCCGGTACTGGATACTTTAATTTGGCTAAAACAGGAAAGCGAGGTATGGCTGGAACTGACCACCCTGCTTATTCCCGGCGAAAATGATTCGGAAGAAGAAATCAAACAGATGTGCAACTGGATTTTAGAAATTCTCGGCGACTCGGTTCCCCTGCATTTTACCGCTTTTCATCCTTCTTTTTTAATGAAAAACTACAAAGCCACGCCGCCGCAGACACTTACCCGTGCCCGCGCAATAGCCCTTAGTACCGGAATAAAATATTGCTATGTGGGTAATGTGCACGACCCGAAAGGCCAAACCACATTTTGTCCTGAATGCGGTACTGCGCTGATTGAACGGGACTGGCACAGTGTTTTTTCAAATTTGATCCTAGAAGGTAAATGCCCGGACTGCGGGGCGGAAATCGCCGGCCGCTGGGAATAAAACCTGATGAACTAAAGGGTAAGCAACTCCTTTGGATGCCCGATGATAAAATCCGCTCCGGCCTGCTGGAGTTCCTCCCGCCCCCGGAATCCCCAAACGACTCCTGCCGATTTCAATCCCGCATTTTTAGCGGTTTGAATATCTGTTTTTGTATCCCCCACAAAAAGGACCTGCTCTGCCGGTAATTTAAATTGTTCCAAAATATGGTGCGTTGACTCCGGTGCCGGTTTTTTATCAAAACGGGATTCTACCCCCTGCACCGGGATAAAATAATCGTCAAAATATTCCCGTACACATTGTATGGTAAAATCGTGAGGTTTATTAGAAAGGACGGCCATTTTAATGGCTCTGTTTTTCAATGTCTTTAAGAGTTCTGTAATTCCGGGATAAGGCTTTGTCTTGTTCTTATAATTCTGCGCATAATGTTCGCTGAATGCTCCCAGAACCTGTTCGATAATTTCTGCATTGCGCGCTTCCGGCGGTAAAGCACGTTCTATCGCCATATGCGCTCCGTCACCAATAAAAAAACGATAGGCCGAAACCGGATGCTGCGGAAATTGATACTGTGCCAGAGCATAATTAAAGGAATCGGCTAAATCATCTATTGTATTCAGCAGCGTTCCGTCCAGATCAAAAATAACCGCATTAAAGCGCATATCAGAATTTTCTCCTTTAAAATGAAGGCGGTACCTATTGCACACCACCTGCTGCCTCTATAATATACGCACTGCCGCCTTCCCGCTCAATCGCCCGGGCTACTTTATGCGGATGCTCCGGAGCATACACAAACATACAGCCCCCACCGCCGGAACCGTTGATTTTACCGTCACTTTATACTTAGTGGTTTACTTGATCAGAATCATTTTCTTTATTTTAGCGGAGCCGTCTGCGCTCTGCAAACGGTAATAATAAATTCCCCCGGCCAGACCGGCTGCGTTAAAACTAACCGCGTGGCTCCCGGCTGGTTTTCTTGCGTTCACCAGTGTGTTTATTTTTTGTCCTAAAGTGTTGAATACTGTCAAGCGGACCTCATCCGCCTCAGGCAGATTATAGCGGATAGTTGTGGCGGGATTAAAAGGATTGGGGTAGTTTTGGGATAAACGAAACGATTCTGCCAAACGTCCGGTCTTTTCGATCAGCGTGCTGGCGGCGTCCTGTTCGTCCGCGCCAATATCCACCGTATCATCAACCAGGCGCGCCTTGCTGTCAAAGTCCGTTGTTCCCATTACCGAATCAGCCTGGGTAAACCCCTTATTTATAACCGGCGATGCACTTTGCACGTGCAAATCCCCGTTGGCCGCATCGGCGTAAAGGGGATCGCCGAAAACGGAATGGCTGCCCGGCGCGTCCCCTTCATTGCTTCCAAAATACAAATTATAATCGAAACTGTTGCCGCTATTGTCCGTGCCCACCGTTAAAAAGCGGGGATAGTTATCCGCCGCGTAAATGCTGTTGTTTTCGTACACATTATTGTGGGCATGGTAATTGATTAGTATTTCCGCGCCCCAGTCATCCTCCGGACGGGTGGAAATATGATTATTGTAGAAACTATTGTTGACGAAATAGCAATTATTGGTGGCGCCGACCGTATTATCATATCCGCCGCTGGAAAGCCCAACTACGTAATTATTATAAATGAAATTATTCCGCACCTTCACATTGTAAGCGTCTTTGCCGCCGTGCTCGCTGGTTACCTCAAAGCCGATATTGCACTGGTAAGCGCGGTTGCGCTCAAAAACAATATCCATACCGCCGTCTACATAAAACCCGTCCGCCGAGCGTTCGCCGTGGTAAGGCGGATTATCTTTGGAATCCACATTGTAAGCGATATTATCATGAACGTGACCGTTGCGCGCCCGGTCCAGATTTTCCCAGTTGGGACAGCCGGAACATTCGCCTTCAAATCCGATAAAATCAAAAGCGATATTATCCACATCGTGAATCACATTATGGCTGACCGTAAAATCACGCACATTGCCATTAAAGACGCAGGCTTCGCTCCATTTGAGCTGCAAGCTGTAGATTTCGTTGCCGTCTAAGATAATATCGTGCATGGCCGCATTGGCATTGGTTCCATAAAAAGCAACCCCGTGGCAGCCGCCATCCGGATTGGGATCGACAATATCGTGAATGATATTATTACGGATTTCAATATGATGCGATGTGCCGCTGCACCAGACGCCCGCCGCCCAGTTACTGCTGCTCAAATTGCGTAACTCGAATCCTTTAACCACAATATAATTCTTATCAAAAATTTTAATCAGGCCGGGTTGGGAAGCCGCATCCAGCCCGGTACCGTCGATAACGGGCGCTGCCCCAGCGGCATTCTGCAAAACAATATAATTTCCCTCGCCGCCCGATTGGTTAAAGGTGACCAGCTCGTTAAACACACCGGATTTTACCTGAATCGTATCGCCGGCGGTTACATGGTCCACCGCGTACTGAATGGTCAGCCAGGGCTGTGCTTCCGTACCCGGATTAGCATTATTGCCGCCGGTAGCGACAAAATAATTGCCGGCCAAAAGGGATGAAGGTAAAAGTATAAAAAAAAGCAATTGTATCATTTTATTTAAAACGTGCTGCATTGAGAATTCCTCTTTTTTTTTAAGCAAAAATGAGCAAAATAGTTACGGATTTTATCAGGGTTTTTCTTTTCGGCTGGATCTAAATCGGCGCCGAAGTTTCTGCATTGTTCCTTTTCGCAGCAGGGCAACGGCGATGACAAATAACAGGATTCCGGGAATTATCGGAATGATAATGCCCAGCAATCCGATTAAAACCAGTATTAAAGCGGTAATATATTTATTCTTGCTGAAATTGAGGATTTCATTCCAGAGAGGTTTTTTATTGGAATCGTGATCGTATTTTACAATTGCCATTACAGCCAGTTGTTTTTTTGATACCAGGATAATGTTTCGTGAATACCGTCTTCTAATGAAATTTTTGCT
>JANTFQ010000084.1 GCA_024763405.1 Calditrichaceae bacterium | reverse complement strand
GGCATCCCCCCTTATTAAGGGGGGAACGAGGGGGGTATTCTTTGCGGTCTTTGCTTTAGATAATTATTTTTTCATTTTTTTCATAGAACTTTTAACACTACCTCTGAAATTCATCTGTTAAACCGGAGCGAATCAGGAATTGATCAAAATCGACCCGTTCCACATTTGTGAGTGGTTTGCCTAAAAAGCGCGATCCCACTTCTTCGAACTTAGCCGGAATATCCGACACAAAAAAACGGTTTTCTGCCTGTTTCCGGCCCCGGTGCAGCATCCCTTTTTCGGACAGCATTTTCTGCACCGCTTTTGCTGTCTCCTTCCCCGAATCGATTAAGGTAACCGCTTCCCCGGTAATTTTCTGAATGGCCTCTCCGAGCACCGGATAGTGGGTACAGCCAAGAATAAGTGTATCCATGTGTACCTTTAATAATTCGTGCAGGTATTTCTTTATGGTTAAAGAGGTCACGTAGTCATCTAACCAGCCCTCCTCCACCAGCGGTACAAGGAGCGGACAGGCCTGGGCAAACACTTCTGCCGAAGCAGACAATCGTTTTATTTCATCCGTATAGGCATTGCTGTTGATGGTAGCAGATGTACCGATGACTCCAATTTTTCCATTCCGGGTCTGCGCCGCCGCCGAAGATGCACCCGGCGTAACCACACCAAGAACGGGAATATCTAAATTTTCCTGCAAGACATCCAGTGCGGAAGCAGAGGCTGTATTACAGGCCACAACAATCATTTTAACATCGTACTGCAGTAAGAAATGTGCATCCTGCAGCGCGTATTGCTGCACCAGTTGCTTGGATTTTGTTCCGTAAGGCACACGCGCCGTATCGCCAAAATAGATGAGCTGTTCCTCAGGCATCAGGTGCATTAACTGTTTAACTACGGTCAGGCCGCCGATTCCGGAATCAAATATACCGATGGGATTATTCATTTACATTGCGCCTTCAATATCGCGTTTATATTTTACAACTCCGTCACAAATGGCGGAGGCCAGCTTGGTATGTGTTGCGCTGCGCTTGAGCGTACGCGCTTCGTGCTTATTGGAGATGAAACCCATTTCCACCAGAATATTGGGCATCGTGGCGCCGACCATCACCCAAAAAGCACCCTGTTTTACACCGCGGCTTTTCATCTCGATGGATGACAATTTCCGCGTCATCGCCTTCTGTACGACCGTTGCCAGATATTGGCTGTGCTTAATAAACGCGTTTTGGGCCATTGTGGCAAGGACAAAATTAACACCCTGGTAGCGTTTTTGCTCTTTCTTACTTTCAAAATTAATAGACTCGTTTTCTTTTAGTACCACATCCCGGGCGCGTGAATCTTTATCCGCGCTTAAAAAGAAGGTCTCAAAACCACGCGCCTTCTTATTGGGATTCCAATTGCAATGCAGACTGATAAACAATTTTCCATTATGTTCGTTTGCGATTTTTGTCCGCTGGTACAATGGAATAAATACATCTGTTTTCCGGGTAAAAACCACTTTTACACCGGGCAGACGTTTTTTGATTTCTTTACCGAGTTTTAAAGCCACCGGCAATACAATATTTTTTTCATAGAGCCGTCCGTATCCAATGGCGCCCGGGTCTTTCCCGCCGTGACCCGGGTCTATGACGATGGTATGAATTTTCCAATCGTTCTTCTGATCGTCCAATTTCTTTTTTTCGGACTGCTGATCGACGAGCGGTTCTTCTGTACGCAATGAGATTAGCAGATCCGTACTATCCGGATCGAATACTAAATCCCGTGTGACGATTTTTTTGCGCAGCTTAAAGGCAATGGACGCGCTGTTATCAAACTGCACCGCCCTAATTTCGGAAACGAGACCGGACGGTACCTTTTGGTTAATAGAATTAACGTCTAATTTGGCATCGAATATTTCCACATAGAGCCAATTGTTCACCAATTTCAGATGCACATTCTTCCGCTCGAACTGCTTGGAAGTATAGATATGCAGCAGAGTACCGTTTGATTTTGTACTGATTTGAATGCTGGCAATATTTACATTTTTAGCGCCGATGCTGAAGATTTTTTTATCCGCATCGAACTGCATTACGTGTACCGTGTTTTCATTAAATATGGAAACCAGCAAATCCGCCGGAATCCAAATTTCACGTTCCCGCCAGACAGGCTCTCCGAGAACCTGCAAAATGCGGTCATTTAAAACAATAAAGGAATTCCCTGCCGTAAATTTTATTTTATCGCGTCCGGCATAGAGCACGGTTTTCCGTCGGTCTTCATTCGTATAAAATCCAAAATCCCCGCTTTGGGCAAAATCCACCAGGGAAATATAGATTTGACCGAATTTTTCAAAATAAGGCGCCTGGGATTTCCGGCCGTTTTTTATGATGGTCAGATAACGGTTACCCTGTGCAAAAGAGGAAAACGGTAAAAACACCAGTGCGGACAGGAAGGATAGTAAGCGGTCTAAAAAGGTACGGCGAATCATTTTATTCTGGTTTCTTTTCTGAATTAAACAATTTGCAAGTTACTTAAAAGCGGCAGTTAATTCAACACGGTATATTTGTAAAAAATCGCATCTGTCCTGAATAACAGAATTATAGTAGGTATCGATGCAGTTATACCGTTCCCGCTGATGAGGGTGTTGCAGATTGTTATTCCCGAATACTTTTATCAGCCAGGCGTCTGACTGGTCGGGAATCTAAGTCACTTTTAACTAGATTCCCGCCTGAAACCTGCGGGAATGACAGACTTTTAGTGTCCAGTGCCGATACTGCAAAAGCTTGTGACGAGGGGGGAATAAGGGGGCATTCTCATTAATCCTTGCCTCAGAAATTGTTCTTTTCTAAAACTTTTGATACAAACAAAATAGCCATCGCCAGCAACTTTCGGCATTTTTTTTACGTATGTCTTGAATATTTGATCCTTTTTGTTGTATCCTAACACATAATTTTTTTCAGCAGTTCAAACCACAATTCAATGGAGTTAATATGGCACTTCTTGAGGTACAGGATATCTGTAAATCCTTCGGTAATTTTAAGGCCGTGGACACCGTAAGTTTCAAAGTTGAATCCGGAAAAATATACGGTTTGCTTGGTCCCAACGGAGCCGGCAAAACTACAACCATCCGTATGATTATGAATATCTTAATTCCCGATTCGGGCACGATTTCCCTTTTCGGCGAACCGATTAGCGAGAAAACTAAATCTAAAATTGGCTATTTGCCGGAAGAACGGGGAATCTTTCAAAAAATGAAAGTCCGTGAACTGCTGACCTTTTTTACAGAACTGCACGGATTACCGCTTGCGCAGGGGAAAAAGCTGGCCGGCGAATGGCTTGAAAAACTGGAACTGAGTAATTGGGCTGATAAAAAAGTGGAAGAACTCTCCAAAGGGATGCAGCAAAAACTACAGTTCGCTTCCACCATTCTGCACGATCCGGAACTTATTATTCTGGACGAACCTTTTTCCGGATTAGATCCCGTAAATGTAAACCTGATTAAAAATATTATGCTGGAAATCAAAAGCAGCGGTAAGACCATTATTTTCTCGACTCATATGATGGAAGCTGCCGAAAAACTATGCGATGATATTTTGATGATTCAGAAAGGGGTTAAGGTTTTGGACGGCCCCATCAATCAAATTCGGGAACAATACGGAAAGAATTCTTTGCGCTTAGAATACAGCGGTGACGTTCAGTATATCCAGAAGAGCAAGGCGGTAAAAAGCATCCACGATTATTCCAATTCCGCGGAAATTGAACTGCACGAGGGTTTTACACCGAACGATTTGCTGACGGATTTGTTACCGGAAATTACAATTCACAGCCTGCTCAGCAGGCAGTCCAGTCTAAATGAAATATTTCTGCAATTAGCCGGAGGAGTCGACAATGAATAAGATATGGGCATTAATTAAACGCGAATACAAAGAGACGGTCTTCAAAAAAAGTTTTATTTTTATGACCCTGCTCACCCCGCTGCTGATGATTGCCATGGGCGTCGTTCCCTCTTTGCTGATGAACCTTGAAAATGAAGTTCAGGTTAAATTCAATGTTATCGATCAATCCGGATTTGTCTTTCCCAAAATGGCAGCGCAACTTTCCGATACGCTTAAGAATGGCGAGCCAAAATATGTATTTAATAATATTCTAAATTCCGAAGTAGAATTAGAACAAATTTTAGAAGAGCAGAAAGCACTCATCCAGAAGGAAGAAATTGACGGTTTAATTCTCATTCCGGCAGATGCCGTTGAAAAGGGAAAAATTGAACTTTACGCCAAAAATGTGGCCGATTACAGCCAGAACCGAACCCTGCGTAATACCATCGGGAAGATTGTTATCAATCACCGTATCATAGACTCAGGGCTGGATCCCGAATTGGTAGCAAAACTTTCTTCACCGCTGGAGCTGACAACCATAAAAATCACTAAGGAAGGCAAGGAAGCCGAACGTGGATTTATCGATGAATATTTTTCCACTTTTATTTTTATTTTAATTTTGTATATGACTTTAATCGTCCACGGCAGTACGATTATGCGCAGCATCATTCAGGAAAAAAGTTCACGGATTATAGAAGTCCTGCTGGGAAGCGCCAACCCTTTTCAACTTATGGCAGGGAAAATTATCGGTCATGGTAGTGTGGGGCTTACTCAATATGTCATCTGGTCGGCCTTTGGAATTTTAATGCTCTTATACGGCGGAAATGTAATGCCCATGTCTGCCAAATATTTCAGTTTTTCACCGTCTATTTTTATCTATTTTATTGTTTTTTACCTGCTGGGATATTTATTTTATTCGGCCTTATTCTCAGCCATTGGCTCCATTACCAATTCCGACCAGGAGGCACAGCAGCTTATCTTCCCGGTGATTATGTTCTTAATCGTTCCGCTGATGATGCTTGGTTTTATGGTTAAATCGCCCAACAGTTCCATCATTACCATTATGTCTCTGATTCCCTTTTTCTCGCCCATAATGATGTTTGGCCGAATTAATATTTCCAATCCGCCCTTCATTGAAATTGCGGGTTCCATTCTCATTTTAATTGCTTCTACAATTTTGGTTATCTGGCTTGTCTCTAAAATATTTCGGGTGGGCATTTTAATGTATGGGAAACGTCCGACTTTCCCTGAAATTATCAAATGGTTCAGTTATAAATAACTGTTTTTGACTTTTATAGATTAATATATTAGACTTCAAAAGGATGGTCACTACCGTCCTTTTGAAGTTACTTTTGTTCTGGCGGCTGTTCATTAAATGGGTAATTAAATATTATGAAAACGCTGCAGCTCATCTCTTTTCTTTTTCCCCTGCTACTTCTTTTCGGATGCGAACAATATCTCGGTTATAAATACGATGTGCAGGAACCGGATAATTCTGTTGCTATTTCCGGCACCATCCAAAATACCTTTACCGGTGAAAAGGTGGACAGTGCTTTAATTCAAATTGGAGATCAAAAAACCTACAGTGATGCGTTTGGGGAATTTCGTATCATACATACAATCGAAACGGATGATGAGCGAAATAAACCCGTTACCATCCTGGTAACCGCAGAAAATTATTTACCCTATTCAAACCATTTTCTAATCTATCATGAGGATATTCAGAGCAGCATTTCTCTCGACTATGCTGCTCCGGTTATTGACAGCTCTTTTGTTTATTACGATTCTATAACAAAAAATATTATCTGCCACACCTTTATTACCGATTACCAGGGAGGCTATGACATTCGTCTGGTGAAAGGCAGCTTTTTTTATGAAAAAGAAGGCGAGCATATTTATAAACAGTTTGATATCCCGTTGACTTACCATACCTATTTGTCGAATGTCAGTGCAGAATTTACCTGCTTTGTTCCGGGTACAATTGGTAATGGCTGGATGCTTCTTTCCCGTGGATTTTTTTATTATATCTATGCCGAAGACTACGAAGGATATTCTGTCCGGGTTCGGTTAAAGTGAAAGTCTTAGTTTAATGCAACGAAAAATTTTACTACTTTTCTTTCTTGTTTTTTCAGAACTGGCGATAGGGCAAAATATATCTATTTCCGGCCGGGTATTTGATGCCTCTTCTAAAAATCCACTCGTGGGGGCTAATGTTTTTTTAATTCAGTCCCGCGCTGGAACGAGTACCGACACAGATGGATATTTCCATTTTACTTTTACCAAAAATTCGCTTCAGGATTCTCTTAAAATAAGTTTTATAGGATATCAAAAATACACAATCCCCGTAAAACAATTTCAAAACAATTCGGTTATCTATCTCAAACCCGGGCATATGCTTTTAGGACAGGAAATCGTGGTGACCAGTGAGCGTAATGACTTACTGCATCAGGATATTCCGCATGCCAAAAGCGTTCTTAAAGCCGAAGAAATTCAACAGAGCGGCAGCAGCGAAATAAGTGATTTGCTCAAACCCATTGCCTCTGTTCGTATAGATGGAAATGATCTGGATGGACGAAAAATTCAGATAAGAGGCAGTAATTCGGATGAAGTAAATGTGTATTTAGACGGGGTTTTAATAAATGTGTTAAGTTTCGATAATGCTGCCGATTTGTCCATCATACCTGTTGAGAATATCGACCGTCTTGAAGTAGTTAAAGGCGGAGGAATGGCGCTGCTTGGCAATGGTGCCTTTGGAGGAGTGGTTAACATAACATCACGACAAAGTTTTAAAACGTCTTTTTTCCTTAAGGCAAAAACGGGAAGTTTTGATACCCGCTATTATACCGGCAGCTTTTCGGTACCCCTGACCAAAAAGCTTAACATTGGATATTTTTTCCAATTCAACCAATTTCAACCGGAAATTGAATATTTCCCGGGAGAACGTTATTCTGTAAAAACTAAAAATAGCAGTATTAAAACTTTTAAGCAGAATCATCATTTAAGTATTAATTATTTTTTAGATGATGCTCACATGAGCGGGAAGTTTATCAATTACTCCTTTTACTATAAAAAACCCCGCTGGGAAAGCAGTTATAAAAATTATCTTGCCAGTGGAGAATATACCGGTAATTTTTTAAATATTACGAATCTGCAATTCCAAATAAGCGAACATTTTGCAGACAATATCATTAAACGGAAGCCCGTTGGAAGCGGTCAGTATATTTCGTCGTATCAGTCTAATCAAATGAATATCAGGATTTCAAAAAAAGTGGCTGTGAAGGAGGGGCATATTCAATTTTTATCGGAATACATGCATTCCGATTTAAAAACAGATACCAAAGTTAAAGATATCAATTGGCAAAACAATTTATATCATGCCTTTATCTATGATAACCGTTTAACAACGGCCGGTGTATTTTCTTATAGTGACCATTTAAAAGATTTATCAAATATTTCATGGGAAACTTTTATCGGGCTTCGGGGTGATTTCCCTGCTTCCAGCAATGCCGCTTTTACCAATATGGTGGGCGGCCGAATAAACTATACAATGGAACACTGGCAGTTAACTCCTTATCTAAATTATGGGAAAAGCGTAAAATATCCCTCGCTTACGCAACAGGCTTATACCCGCGACATATCCGATATAAGGCAAAAAGATAGTGTGGATGTCCGATTAGAACCGGAATACAGTCGCTCAATGGAAGGTGGTTTATCCGCTAAATATTTCCCTTCAAACGCCATTTATCATAACCTGGAATTCAATGCTGATCTTTTTTCCCGGTCTATTTATAACAGTATCATTCAACGTCCCTTTGATGACTTAATTGCAAGTGTCCAGCAGGGCAACACGAATATTTTCGGTGCAGAAGGTTCCATAAAAATTAATAATATTTTTAACTATTTTTATGCAGGCGCTTCATTTATCTTCCTCGATATTGACAATCCCCTTTTGTACAGCTACAAACCGAAGACAAACGCCAGTGTCCATGGTGGTTTTGCTTTCCCATTCGGGCTCTATTTTTCTTCAACATATTTCAGAGAAGGGGAAAGTACAGCCTGGTACTACGGAGCCGAAAATGAGATTAAAACAACTAAAATAAAACCGTTTGAAGATATGGACATTACCATAGGTTTGAAACATCGCTTTTTTAATTCCATTGAAATTGATGCACAGTTCTCCGGTAAAAATATTTTTGACAACAGCGGATTTAAATACTACTACTTAAAAAAACGCTTTCTTCTCGCTTCTCTCTCCCTTCGTTATTAACAGGCATTGTTAATCATGCTACATCGTAAATCGTTGGAATGGTAAATAATGATCAGCAGGTGTGTGCACTAAGAATGGTCCTTTTGAAATCCGATTTAGCGCATGTAAAATTTTCTATTATAAAATTTTTATCTGTGAACATTGGTAACCATCCCTCTGCCCTGCCTTGGAGTTGTGGCAGAAATATTTTTATTAGGCTAACCTTTTCACACAAAATAAAAAAGTCCGGTTTTCATTTTATGTATTCAGAATTAAT
>JANTFQ010000083.1 GCA_024763405.1 Calditrichaceae bacterium | reverse complement strand
AGCCAAAAACGTGGTCTCGCCATCCACAAATTTTTCGATTGTCTTACTGTATCCGGGCACTTCAATAAAAATATTGGGCAGTTCAAAAAAGACCGATTCAAAATAGGACGTCGAGTACACCGTGGAATGCACCGCGGCCACTTTCATGATTTCCATGGAATTAATCGTTTTATCCGTAATTAATGCAATATTCTTTGCCTGCCCGAAAGACTCATAAAATTTTTGCGCATCCTTTTCGCCGGGATGAATTTTATAGAATATCATATATGCATCGTCTACTTTGGCGCTCAACTGCAAAATGAAATCTTTTAATTTATCGCGCACTGTCCATTGCGACGTTACATAAATAATTTGAAAACGGCGGCAGAAATCCAGAAGCCGTTCGGGCAATTGCGGCGGCCGCTCCTTTACCGCTTCCATGTAGGGGAAGCCCACGGGAATCACCCGGCGCTCCGGCCAAACAACGCTGTGCTGTTTAATTAAATCGCTGAAGTACTGCCCGAAAGTAAACAGATAATCGGCAAACAAACTGCGGTCGGCAACCTGCGCATACATATAAGCTATGTGGGCCTCGTCAATCATACCGTGCTGCAATTCCACAGTGGGGATGCCCAGTTCTTTGGCGGCGTAAATCAAAGCCATTTGTTTGTAATCGTAGCCGTCGATTAAAAGAATAATCTGCGGCCGAACCTTTTGCAGGAAACGCCTGAAAAATTTGATGAATACAAACATTTTATTCAGGCGGTCGTTTATAAAAGCGGCGTCATAAGAAAGACCGAACCTTTGGTACAAATCCTTCAGGCAGGCGGCTTGGTCAGGCCATTTTTTCTTTTTTATTCTTGCCTTTAAAAATATTTTAAAAATTTCCCAGTCGGGAAAATAGACATGCTCCTTTTCAACCGCCGCGTAATGACCGAAATCCGGCGCCGGATATTCAATCAGCAATTGTCCATCCTTGGCAAAGGCTTTTTGCAGCGCGCTGATATATATATTTTCGAAAGAGCCGTTGGACGTTTGCCGTCTGGTCAAGGCGTTATCGGCAAATAGATACTTTACCGGGTGCAGGGCTGCGGATTTAAACCTCCATTTAAGACTCCATAAAAATTGCCGCCAGATTTTTCCTGCAGCGGAACCAGAGCGGACACCAACACCGCCGCCTTTCCGGCCGGCCAGTTCAAAATACACCGCCATTTTGACCACAGGATAGTACCACAAGCCATCTATGGTAAATTTTTTCAAATCATACGTTGATTCGAAGTGTTGGAATTTTTCGACATCAGTCATAGTCAAAAACAGATTTTCTATTTTTTAAACAACTTAAAAAACTCAAGACCTTCCTTAATGGTAAACAGATGCGTTAGATGCAGGTACAGCAAATACAGGGCAATCAGCACAAATTTAAACAGAACTAACAAGATATACGCATCGGCAAGCAAGGGCTGAATTAAAAAAAAGGCGATGAGAACCACCATCAGCGGCGCCGTAGAGCCTAAAATCTTTTTATATTCATAGGGAATAAAATAAAATTTCTGCGACACCACATGCACGATAAGAAACAAACACACCGAAGAGATAAAACGCGCCCAGGCCGCGCCCATCATGCCCATTCCCGGAATCAGTAAGAAGTTAAAAATAATATTAATTGTGGCGGCGGTAAAGGTAATCAACGCCAGATATTTGACGGCTTTCTTCACATAAAATATTTTAGCCGACGCCATAAAATAAAAACCGTAAATCACAAAATTAAACACGTAAACGGGAATGACCTGAATCGCCCCGAAATAATTTTTAGTGGTAAACAGGTAAATCATATCCGCGCCAAACAAGGTTATGGACAAGGCTATAATATACATAGCAACCACATAGTAAGTGGAAAGGCGCGCAAATATGCGTTTGGCCTCCGCTCCCTTTTCCTGAGCCGTTTTCATAAAGAACGGCGACCAGGAGAGATTAAAGGAGAAGACAATCAATTGCATAATCGAGCCGAATTGAAATCCCACCGTGTAAATACCGGTAGCTGCCAGCCCCTTGATATTGGTCAGGATAACACGGTCGATGATGTTCATAATGGAACCGGACAACGAGTGCGGCAACACGCCCAAGGCATATTTTAGGGCTTGCTTTAGTTTGGGGCTGGTTAAACTGAAAGCCAAATCTTTTTTAAGAAGATAGAGCGCGATGAGAAAAAATAAGCCCCAAACGGCAAACTGGGCGAAGACCTTCCCGTAAGCGCCGTAGCGCAGAATAGCCACGGCATAAATCGTAACAATGACTGTTAACAAAAAACGGCCGAAGCTGATAACACCGAACTGCCATGATTGCTGGCGCACGCGGAACAAGGTTAGCTTTAAATTAAAAACCACGCCAAAGAAGGCCGTCCAGATGGCCAGCAACACAAAGGGGCTAAAGTCGAGTTCTGGAATAATCTCAAAAAATATGCCCTTACCGCCATAACTCAACAATATGTTCAGGAAAAGCCCGCCGAAGAATAGCAGATAAAACGTGCTGCCAAAGAAGCGCTTTTGTTCTGCGGATTTGTCTTTAAAATCGAAAAAGAAACGTCCCCACACAGCGTTCATCCCAAAAATGTACAGCACGGATAAAAAATTGATAATGGCCAGCACGTTGGAGACGATGCCGTAATCGGATGTGGTTAAATAGCGCGTGTAAATGGGAATCAGGATTAATCCGGTGGCTTTGGTCAGGAAATTGGAGATGGTGTAGATGATGCTGTGTTTGCTTATTTCTTTGATGTATTGTTTCATTAATTTCCAGATTATTAAATGATTACTTCCAATTTTCCTTTAAATCTCTTAACTCCCGACTTAGCGCAAGAATTATTTCACTAATCCTATTAATGAATAAAATTCCGAAACACAAAACGGTAAAACACAGATAATTTTCTTTCAAAAAATAAAACCACAAACCATGCCGATGTATCTGTTAGGGATTCAAAGCATTGAATCCCTACGCCGTGTTCGAAGGATTTCAACGGCTATTTATATGCTCAGCCTAACTAAAAATCAATTTTTTCAACAATCATTACAGCACTTCAAATTTTTTAATGGCCTTTTTGTATTCTTCCCACTGCCCCACGTCGATCCAGGAATGGCCGGAAACCGGAAACACGCCGATGCGATAATTATTATTTTTTATGTCCTTGATTAAATCTGTGATATCGTAATAGGAATCTGCGGGAATCAGTGGCAAAAGCGCCGGCTCCAATAAATACATGCCGGTATTGACCAAAAAATCGTACTCCGGTTTCTCACTGATCTGTTTCAGCATCCCGTCTTGTTCCAGCTCGCAGACACCGTACGGAATGGTAAAATTTTTCATGGCAGCGATTAAGGTTAAATCATAGCCGCCGTCTTTATGGAAACGGTAAATTTTAGCATAATCTTCGTCTATCAGGATATCGCAGTTGGTTACAAAAAACGGCGACGTCAATTCATCTTTAAGATAGCGCAACGAGCCGACCGTGCCCAACGGTTTATTCTCTTCCACAAAGCGGATGTTCTGATAGCTTTTATTTTCTTCAAAGAAGGCTTTGATCATTTTGCCTTTATGATTAATAGTGATATAAAAAGAATGCATGCCGTATTGGGCAAATTCATCCATAATCACTTCGATCATCGCTTTTTCGCCGATGGGAATGAGCGGTTTGGGCAGGATTCTGGTGAACGGTTCCAGGCGCGTTCCGGCGCCGCCGGCCATAATCACCACCGGCAAATCAATTTGTTCGTATTTTTTGGAGAGTTTGTCTTCGAATAAATCTTCCCAAAAAAGAATATGGATAATTTTATTTTCGTCGTCCACCACCGGCACGGCACGGAACGAATTTTTTATGACAACCGGCCGGATATCATCCATATCATACTCGCCGCTCAGGGCAAAAGGTTTGGTATTGTATACGCCGTTAATGTTGCCGTCGATATTTCCGGTTTTCAGAATATGCCGGCGAATGTCGCCATCGGAAAGCGAGCCTAACAGGCGACCTTGAGCGTCGGTCACAAATACAATGCGCCGGGCGCCCTGATCGATCCTGCGCATCGCTTCTTTAATGGAAAGGTTGTCCCTGATTATAAATTTAGTAAAATCCATTGAACTTATCCTTCACTGTTTTGTTGTTCCCGCAAAAGAATTTCCGCCAGTTTAAAATCCAGCAAGGAATCAATATCCACCGAGCGCTCGCGGGGCATAATATAGGCGTATGTGTCGTCGCCCCAGAAGCCCCTTTGTTTTTTCAGATAATCTATATCGCTTAAATAGATAGCGCCGTTCAGGCGGTAAAAAACCGGTAAGTCCTGACGGTTCTTCAGAGCACTGTGATCGATAAAATTTTTCATGGACAAATCGTCCGGCAGAATATTGCTCCAATAGGGCGGATGCTCGTTTTCACAGACCGAGATCACCGCTTTAGCCTGACGTTCAAAAAGAAGTTTAATCGCATTCTCAATATCCACGCTCGTGCGCAATGGAGACGTGGGCTGCAAAAGAATCAGCAAATCGAAATGCTGGCCTTTGTTTTCGAACCACTCGATGGCATGAATGACGACGTCCATTCCGCTAACCGTATCTCCGGCCAGTTCTTGCGGCCTCAGAAAGGGCACTTCGGCTCCGGCTTCCCTGGCCGCGGTGGCAATGCGCTGGTCTTCGGTTGAAACCACAATTTTATCCAGCCAGGAGCATTGTTTAGCGGCTTCGATAGTCCAGTGCAACAGCGGTTTACCGGCAATCAGTTTGATATTTTTCCCGGGTAGTCCCTTGCTGCCGCCGCGCGCCGGAATGAGCGCTAATATTTTCTTATTGTTGTACATGTAATTCCCTATGCTAACCTACAAGAATAATCGCGTTTTTGATTGGGAACCTGGAACTGGGAATCAAGAAAAAGTTCCCCATTCCGAGTGCCCAGTATGTTAAACAAAACCATCGAACCGTTTTTTTACCATTCAATCAATTCATCTTCCGCAAAATCACGCGAAGCGATCCGGCCCAGCGTCTCATCCCAGCGCAGGGGCGTAAGACCATTGCCCGGACGTTTTACGGTAATGTTATGAACCGTGAACACTTCGCCCTTTTTAATTGCTTGTTTGGCGACAATGCTTTTGCGCACCACCTCCCTGTTTTTCAGCTCAGCCGCTGACGGACATTTAACGCCGTTGCCCAGAGCCTGTTGCACGTGACGAATCGCCGTTACCATATTCTGCAATTCGTCCGGTTCAAGCGACGCTTTATGATCCGGACCGGGCAATTCCCTGTTCAAAGTAAAATGCTTTTCGATGACCTGCGCCCCCAGTGCGGCGGCGGCGATTGGGATCTCAATCCCTTTCGTATGGTCGGAGTAACCCACCGGTAATTTGAAGGCATTTTTTAGCGACAGCATAGCCTGCAAATTAACTTCGTCAAAAGGCGCGGGATACTCGGACGTACAATGCAGCAAGGTAATATGCTCACGCTTTGTGCCGGACTGTACCAAAATATCGATGGCTGTTTCCACTTCGCCTAAGGTGGACATACCGGTGGAGAGAATTACTTTTTTGCCGAATCGGCCGATGGTTCTCAGATAAGGCAGATTGGTAATCTCACCGGAAGGAATCTTGAAGATTTCCAGTCCCAGCATATTTAAAAATTCAGCGCTCTTCTGGTCAAAGGCGCTGGATAAAAACTGAATCCCCTTGCTCCGGCAGTAAGTAAACAGTTCCCTTTGCTGGTCTTCGCTTAATTCCAACCGTTTAATCATATCCAATTGCGATTCCCGGGCTCCGGTCAGTTCCTTCTGGTATTCCGCTTTGGCAGCGGTTTTGGTTACCAGCGCAGACGCTTTGAAAGACTGAAATTTTACCGCGTCGGCTCCGGCTTCTGCAGCGGCGTCCACCAGCTTAAAGGCCAGTTTGATATCGCCGTTATGGTTAACGCCCGCTTCGGCGATGATGAAAATATTATTGAACTCTTTGTTGTCCATCGAAAGAACCTTTTAACTTATTAACCTGATATATTGCAGAAAAAAATAACTATATTCCTTTCTGATTAAGCTAACCACTACTTTTTTATTCCAATATGTTGAATTAAATGTTCTTTTTCCTTGATGAAAAAGAACCAAAAAATCAAGACTTACAGGAAAAATCTTGAAATTCAATAGCTCACTTCACTAAAATTCTTAAACTCGTTCCGACTTGTCGGAACTCAAACAGTAAGAATTTTAGACGTTTCGTTCACTATAATTTCTAACGATTTTTCCTGAATGTCGCTAACCAAAAATAATTTTTACAGATTATTTTTAGCTGCTTCGGTATTAATCCATTTATCTATTTCATCAATTTCAGTACTTATTCAACAGCCCCTTTTTATTCCTTCCTCATAAAATCCTGATTCAGCTCAATTGATTTGATGATGTCCACCATCTTTTGCGCTGCCTGCCCGTCGCCGAATTTAAAGGGCATGTTTTTTAGCTTCTGCCTAAACTCCGCCGACATGGCCGTTTCAATGCCTTGTTTAATGGATTCTACCGAATAATCCGTATCAATGACGCTCTGGTGACGGATGCGTCCTTTTTGCCGGTCGCCAATATTAACCGTGGGAATTTTGAAATAGGGTACTTCAATCAAACCACTGGACGAGTTTCCTATAACAAAACGGCAATGTGGCAGCAAGCTAAAATAACGGCGCATACCCAATGATTCGATATAACGGTAATCAGCGGCATTGGCAACTTGCGTTTGAATTTCATCCATGATCTCCCGGTATCCCCGGTCCATATTGGGAGCGGTAAAGATTATTTGAAAATCAAAGGCCCTTAAAGCGGTGAAAAGATTGCGTATTTGCTGCAACGGCGATATGTTTGATTCCAGCGTTACCGGATGGTAGGTAGCCAAAACCGTCGGCTTATCTTTTTGCAAACCTAATTCTTTAAATAATGCTTCCTGCGGAATTTTATCCAATTGACGGATGTTATCGATGGCCAACGCGCCGGTATTAAACACGCGCTGCGGGCTTTCGCCCATCTTAAGAAGATTTTCGGCGTACTCGGCGCAGCTCGTAAAATGCACATGTGCGGCCTTGGTGATCATATTGCGCACCTGATCGTCAATAGCGCCTTTGGTGGACTCGCCGCCGTGAATATGAATGATCGGCTTGCTGAATAAAAGGGCGTTGGTAACGATGGCCAATAGTTCAAAACGGTCGCCCAACAAACAGGCTATGTCAAAATCATAATCATTAAAGATTCGGGCGACTTCTTTAACGGCAATACCGACAGACTCGGCCAATACGCGCGGCTGATCGCCTTGTAATAAAAAATCAAACGTATCCGTAACGTGAAAACCTCTGTCGCGGATTTCCCGAATCGTGTTGCCAAACTCCGGCGCCAAATGCATACCCCCCGCAAACAAGCGATAATCCAAGTCGGTATCCCGATCGACTTTTTTAATCAATGCGGAAAGAATACCAAATTCCGCCCGAGCCGTAGTAAAAAATGCAATTGTTTTCAATTTTCTGTTTCCGTCAAATTTGTAACGATTCAGCTTTTAACTCAGACAGGATAAACATGATTCACCGGATTTTACTATCCTGTTTATCTTTATTTTGTTTTGGTGAATCTTTGGGAAGCACTCGTACCTTGCGTTTTATTTCCACTTTTTTCTCGCCAAAGTTGATTAACAGGCCCACATCTTTACAGGTCGCCGTTAGATAATTCACTAATTGGACTTCGTGGGAAACCGTTAAGTTGCGTACGGATTTTAATTCTAAAATCACTTCATTTTCCACTATTACATCTGCAATAAATTCGCCGACAATAGCGCCATTGTAATATACGGTTATGGGCTGTTGAGCTTGCGCATTTAAACCGGCTTTCTTCAACTCTATGAGCAAACACTTTTCGTAAACAGATTCCAGAAAACCAAATCCCATCGTGTTATAAACGCGGTAAGCACAGCCAATGATATTTTTCGTCAATTATTCATATTTCATTGGAAAAACGTCCTGTATTCTAATGATTTAATCCGGTCCATTCTGTAAATCCCGTCTGGAAACAACCTGGAACAATACTATTATTTTCCAAACCTGCGCGCCGGTGAACCCACATACAATCCGTTGGGCTTGCAGTTGCGCATCACAGCCGCGCCGGCTCCGATAACGCAGCCCTCGCCGATGGTAATGCCCTGTATTACTGCAGCTCCCGTGCCTATTAATGTAAAGCGCTGTACATACACGCTGCCGCTTAAGGTGACGCCCGGGGCGATGTGCACATATTCTTCGATGGTACAATCGTGGTCAACGGAGGCATTGGTATTAACAATGCTAAAGGCGCCGATTTTGGAGCCGGAATTAATCACCACTCCGTCCATAATCACAACGCCTTCGCCCA
>JANTFQ010000082.1 GCA_024763405.1 Calditrichaceae bacterium | reverse complement strand
GCAATGGGAATAATGAGCACCGTCATCAATAAATTTGTATCGGAAAAATCCGGCAGAAGCGAAATTTTACCCTGCACCAGCGGATGGGCCAGTAAATTCTGCAGGCCGCCCACTTCGGGTAAATTAACGACAATCACGGCCGCATAAATGGCCCCGGCCATCGCGATAATAAACTGGATAAAATCGGTAATCAGCACTCCGCGTAAGCCGCCCAGCATACTGTAGATTACCGTTACCAGCGCCGCCCAAAAGATGGTTTGAAAAGGCGATAAGCCCAACATCACTCCGCCGATTTTAATAGCGGCCAGTAACACGGTAGCCATGATCACGACATTAAAAAAGACGCCAAGGTAAAGCGCACGGAATCCCCGCAGAAAAGCCGCTGCTTTTCCACTGTAACGCAGCTCATAAAATTCCACATCGGTTAATACTTCCGAGCGCCGCCATAATTTTGCATAAATAAATACGGTCACCATACCGGTTAACAAAAAGGCCCACCACATCCAGTTCCCGGAAACACCGTGCTGGCGTACCAGGTCGGTCACCAGGTTTGGCGTATCCGCCGAGAAAGTAGTTGCCACCATGGAAACTCCCAAAAGCCACCAGGGCATGCTGCGTCCCGACGCAAAAAATTCCGTCGCATCGGAACCTGCACGCTTTGCCACACTGATACCGATCAACAGTGACAGAACAAAAAATCCGATAATAGAAACCCAGTCTATCCATTGCAGGGCCATTTTATCCCCTTAAAAAATATTTGAATTGCGATTATTTCAGGAAAGTTTTGGTTATACCAATTGCTCCGAAAACAAGAAATTAAATGAGGGTCGTTTAAGAATCAAATTCTTATTACGTTCCTAATATAAGGCGGATGGAATCGACCAAAATCTCAGTTTACTGAATCTCAGCAAGCCTGCGATAGAACTCCCGATGCTACCGACCGATTTATTACAGGATAAACTGTTGGTATCCCATCACAGCGCTTAGAGGCAGCATAACAAATTTGGCCATTGGAGCATAAAAACGTTGCCCAATCAAACATCCAGCACATTGCGCACTGCTAATGCCAGTTCTTTTACGACGACAGGTTTCCCGATGACCTGCTTTATCCCATACCGTTTCTGTGTTGGTGTGGTTAAACTATCTCCAAATCCTGTCATAATAATGACCGGCAACTCCGGATTATCTTCATGTAACCGGTCCGCTAAATCCAAACCGGTCATTTGCGGCATTGTTAAATCGGTAATCAGTAAATCGTATTTCTGCGGCTGTTGTTCAAACACTTCGACGGCTTCCACACCTGTTTTAAAGATATCTGCTTTATAGCCAAAATTTTCCAGCATCGTTTTTACCATTTCAGCAATTACCGGTTCGTCATCGACAATCATAACAGATTCGTTTCCACCCGGTATGATTTTCGAGCTTGGCGTTACGACCTCATCTTCTATATCAAGCGCCGGTAAATAGATATGAAATACGGAACCTTTACCGGGCTCACTATACACCAGAATTTCCCCACGATGATTTCGCACTATTCCGTGCACTACCGAGAGTCCAAGGCCGGTGCCCTTATTGACCGCCTTCGTTGTAAAAAAAGGTTCAAAAATACGTTCTAAGGTTGCCTCGTCCATTCCGCTTCCCGTATCCTTAATCGAGAGCCGTACATAATCGCCTTCGATGAGATTGGGATGCAGCCGGGCCATTGCCTTATCTACAAAGGTTTGTTCCAGCAAGATTGTGAGGATACCCCCTTCCGGCATAGCCTGAGAGGCATTGGTACAAAGATTGACCACAACCTGATGGATTTGAGTTGCATCTGCTCTCACCTTTCCACAGGAGGCCGAAATATTTTTACGGATTTCAATTGTAGAGGGAATGGAAGGACGAAGTAATTTCAGCGCTTCGTCGACGAGCGGCTGCAAAATAATAGGCCTGCGCTCTTTTTCGCTTTGTTTACTGAACAAGAGAATCTGTTCAACCAGTTCTTTTGCCCGGTGTGCACCTTTCAGTATCTGGTTTAAATCACGGGCGATGGGTGCGCCATCCTCCACTTTTAACAGGGCCAATTCCGTAAAACCCATTATAGGCGCCAGGATATTATTAAAATCGTGCGCAATTCCTCCGGCCAGCGTACCAATGGTTTCCAGTTTCTGCGCGCGGCGCAACTGGACTTCTAATTTTTCTTTTTCTTCTTCTGCTTGTACATTTTTAGTAACATCATTAATTACAACAACAACACCGAATATTCGCCCATTTTTCGTTTTTTGGGGTACGCCTTTTAAATCGACCACCAGCTCTTTCCCCCAATAGGACGTAAACGGAAAATGCTTAACTTCAAAACTTTGTCCTTTATCTAAAGCATCTTCAAAAAGAGGATAGATGTTTTCATTTTTAAAAACAGGTAATTTTACACCTATTCTCAACACTTCTTCTAAAGTAGGACTCCCCATTATTTTCAGAAAAGTATCGTTAGCACTGGTTACTTTCCTTTGATGATTAACCGTTATAATGCCTACCGGAGCTGAGGTGACAATACTTTTATTAAATTCTGCCAACTCGGCAATCCGTTCCTGCGCTTCCTTGCGTTCTGTTACATCCCGTAACACGCCTTCGTGATACAGAATTTCACCAGCTTCATCGAATACTAAACGGCCATGATCTTCGACCCAAATCTCATGCCCTTTTTTATGGCGTAACCGGAAGGTGTCAATTTTTATACTTCCGGAGGTTTTTATACTTTCAACAATTTCCTTCCTTTCCGCATCGTCAAAATAGAGTTCCTTTTTAATATCGATTTTCATCAATTCGTCTTTATCCTGATACCCTAAAATTTTTACCATCGCCGGGTTTGCTTCCAGAAACCGGCCGTCCTGAGTACTGCGATAAACCCCATCGGTCATTTGCTCCACCAGACTGCGGTAGCGTTCTTCACTGTCATAAAGCTGCTTTTCCGCCTGTTTTCTATCGCTGATATCACGGGTAATGGATAAGATAACCTTTTCACCGTTAATCTGAATCAAAGTGGCGGACAACAAGCCAAAAAGAATTCGCTCATTTTTAGCCCGAAAACGGACTTCCACATTATGAACAACACCGTCTTTTTTTAATTCGTTCACAAATTTAATTCGTTCGTCAGGATCGATCCATATGTTTAAATCTGCCACCGTTTTCCCGATTACTTCTTTTTTTGTATAACCGGTACTTTTAGTAAAACCTTCATTGATATCAAGATATTGCCCCGAAGCAACACTGCTAATACTAATGGCATCCGGACTGGTATAAAACGCCAAACGAAAGCGTTCTTCACTTTCCCGGACACGATCTTCGGCTTTTTTACGTTCTGTAATATCCTGCATCAATGTATACACTTTTTCGACTTTATCATTGGCGTCGGTTAGCGGAACAAGATAGTTGGATAATAAAATTTTCTTTCCCCATTTGGATGTATAGGGGACTTCAAACAGGTTTGTCTTCTTTTCCCGGACACATTTTTTGAAAGCGGCCGCATATCCGTTTTTAACCAAGGGAGGAAACGTTAAAACATTGATTTCTTTTGTCGCTTCTAATGAGGGAGAACCCAAAATATCCAACATCGCTTGATTTCCATCGAGAATCTGTCCCTTGGGTGTGGCAAAATAGATCCCCAGAGGGGAGCTTTCAAAGAGTAAACGGAAATTCTGTTCACTCTCCTTCAACGCTTTCTCCGCATTATATTTCTGTGTTATATCATGGGCGACACCCTGTAATCCGAGAACGCGCTCGTTTTCAAAAATAATAGTTTCGTATATTTCCAAAAGAATCGGGCGATTATCGGCATGCTCAATCTCGGCAACAATGGGGCCCTTCGTAAATTCCCCTCTTAAATGCTTTAAGGTCGTTTCTTTTACATTCGCATTAATTTGACTGTCTGTTAAAAACCAATCTCTTCTTTTAAACCAATCCTCCACCGAACGCCCGGTAATCTTTTCAACAGAAGGCGAGATATAGGTTAAATCTCCGTTTTTATCCTGCGTATAGAAAAATAGATTCGGCGTACCTTCGACGATAAGCCGCATTTTATTCTCATTTTCCAGAAGTCTTTTTTCGAACCGTTTACGCGCTGTAATATCCCGAATGAAGGATTGGTATGTTTTATCAGGCATCAGCCTAGAATTCATTTCAACCTGAACAAGACGGCCGTCTTTTCTTTGTATTTCCCGTTCGGAGGTAATAATAGCGCCATTCTTTAAAAGATCGTAACGCAACGGTTTTTCACGAATACTGTCAGGGTAAAATAAATCGGCTAAATTTTGGGTTAATAAGTCTTCCTCCGTATACCCTGTCAATTCGCATGCTTTCGCATTCACCCGGATCAGATCTCCGTTTGCATCCCCCTGAAAAAAACTATCCGGAGCCATATCAATCAGATTACGATTATTCTGTTCGCTTTCTCTCAAAGCGTTTTCTATCCTGAAACGTTCTGAAATATCACGCATGACAACGTGAATAAATTGTTCATCATCAAACGATATAGTTGTTAAAAGAATCTCCGCAGGAAAGGTTTCGCCATTCTGCCTTTTATGTTTCCAGTAAAAGCGGTGACTACCCTTTTCTAAAGCGATCATCATCATTTTATTCGCTTTTTTATATGAATTTTTACCATCGGGTTGTGTGGGTGGAGATATTTCCGAAGGATGTTTTACCAATACTTGTTTTTTATCTTTATAGCCCAGCATTGCAACAGTTGCAGGATTACAATCAACGAACTTATCATCCTTAATGATGAGGAGGGCATCTGCCGTTTGTTCAAAAACTTTTTTATATTTTAATTCACTTTTAAGAAGTGCTTTTTCCGCCTTTTTCCGGCTGGTAATGTCACTCACGACGTGAACCGCGCCGATAATTTTTTGTTTGGAATCAAAAACAGGATCCACCGAGACTTCCAACCAGCGGTTGTTATCCTGTATTATCATCGATTCCGGCTTCTTACTTTTTTTCATTCTCAAAACTGGGCAATTATCGATGGGAACCGATATTTTGTGCACCAATTGCCAACAATTTTTCGCTTCTATTTCCACTTTGGAAATATTAAACATTTTTAAAGTGGCATCATTATACTGGATTAATTTACCGTCATAATCAATAATACTTACAGAATCGCTCATGGCATTAAAAGTGGTTTCCCATTTGGCAGCGGCTTCCTGTAGACGTAAATCAATCTCTTTCTGGGCACTTATATCGGTTGTAACCGCTAAAAGATATTTTCCGACTATATTAACTGTACTGCGCAGATAGCGCCAGTTGCCGTTTTTATCTTTAAAACGGAAATCCAGCACTTCGGAGATTTTAGATTCTTTACCGGTTAAAAGTTTTTTTACTTTCTTTTGTAAGTAAGATTTTAATATTGGCAGCATTGCTTTTTTATCATCGGGATGAATAAAATCGAAGAAAGATTTTCCCACAATCTCTTCCGGCGTATAACCAAGTGTCGTTTTCACCGAAGGATTGACATAAACATATTCCGCTTTTAAATCAAACGTCACAATTCCAATATTTACAGCCGTGTTTTCCGTTATCAAACGCATAAGCTCAGCAGATTGATACAGCGGCTTCGACAAAAAGTCATCAGAAGATTTCAATTGGCTGCGCAGTGTTTGCAATTCAGCAATGAGCTGCGCCTTTGTTTTCAGTTCATCTTTCATTTATTTTCTCCGACAAAACATTTTCTGTTTTTCGGCTGATTTGTAAATATCATAAGGAAAATTGATTATATAAACGACACAGTGAAAATAAAAAAAGGCGGAACAAAGCCGCCTTTTTATAAAGAAGGAATCTATCTGTGGGAAATATTCTATTCAATCAGCATCATTTTACGAATTTGACGATTGGAACCATTTATGTTCATCGTGTAAAAATAAATGCCGCTGGGCAAACCGGAACCGTAAAACGCAATTTGGTAAAGGCCGCTGTCCTGTTCTCTGTTTATTAATTCCCGCACCGTTTCGCCAAGTGCGTTATACACAATTATCCGTACCTGTGCCCGGTGTTGCAGTGCATAACGAATGGTGGTGGCAGGATTGAATGGATTTGGATAATTCTGCAGCAAAGCAAAACCGTCCGGCGTTCCGGTTTTTTTATTTTCTTCAATGGCCGAGGGTCCATTTGGCAGAATGCGGGCAAATGCGGTTGACCAGCGGCCATCTTCGTCAGCAAAAGGATCATAACTCCCATGCGTCCAGGCATATTGATTAAACACCCAAAAATCATTTTCATCTGTTGGATCCAGAGCGATGGAACTGTAATCCCCCCAGCGATTCCCGATATGAATGGGTAACCCGGTACGCACATAAGAATCCAGGCCGTCATGCATTAAAAAAGAACCCTGGTTGCTTCCGGCGGCATCGGAGATTTGGTGCACGGTAAAATAGGCGCCGGCATAAATGGTAGAAGCGCAGGCAGAATATCCGATACCAATGTCTCCATTTGCATTGATTGAGATAGCCGGAAATCCGGTGGCGGCATTATCGGCAATATCATCCCCTTCTACCAGCCCTTGCTGCTCCAGGCTAACCGCTGCCAGCTCGGAGGTGTTTGCCGTAAACCAGAAATTTGTGGCCTGGCCTGTCTGTGTACCGGACGAGGGATTGATGGTAAACGCACCCGCCAGAGTCCCTTCGCGCCAGACACAGCTTTGCGCCCGGTCGTCACCAAAATCTATATTTACATTACTGTCTTTCTGCGGTGCCGTGGGAACCCCGGAACTGTTATTGTGAATTTCACCGGGATTAAGAAACTGCACCGTAAACAGCGGGCCGCCCGATACTCCCAGCGGGTCGTCTACCCTGAAAACGGCAATTAAATCGTTGTTTCCATTATTGTCATCCCATTCACTGCTGAACATAAAGGCGCCCACATTGGCCGGCTGAACCCCGTACATATGCGCAGGCTGAATGGTAAAAGCCTGACTGCTCAACCCTGTTTCGGTGGACGGATCGTGTACGGTAAAGGAAGATGTTCCGCCGCTGTAGAGACCTTTATCAAGAATCCAAATACGGGAAGCCTGGTACGTATTACTGAAAGAAAACATATTGCCGCTTAAATACAGCGCCTCACTGCTTACACCGAGACTGGGAAAATCCAGCCAGGTATCCGTTCCGCTAATATTCAGCTTGGTATCAATGCGCTGAAAATACCAGCCATCATTGGGATCACTGGTTTGTGAAACCGCAATATGGATAAAAGCCGTTTTATCGGTATCACTCTCTTCATCGGCAATTACCACATAACGATTATTATACTGGTCCCAAAGCACCCGGGGATCAAATAAATCCGTGGGAGAGGTTGCGGCGAAGAATGTATTTAGACTTTCGCTGTTCTGCCGGACACGGGTATTTTTATCATACCATTCAATGGCTGTATTTACGGCAAGCAGAAAATGGTTCGGCCCCACACAGCCGGCATTATCGGGCGGTGTCTGTCCCCAGCCGTTCAGACTGTCGTCACGGGCGTAGGTAATGGATTCGGTAACCGGGCCGGAAAGCTGGGGAGCGGCAGCGGTTTTAGCCGGTTTTGCCAGCATCGGAACACCCGCCTGTGATGTAATATGAATTTGTCCCTTGTGCCGGGCCTGAAAGAACTGAGCTCCCGCGGAAATACGCGGTGTGCTGGTCTGCCGGTACTGCTTGTAATTATGCGTTTCTGCTGATAACGGTTTAATCAAAAACGTAGAAAATAAAAATGTAAAAACAATGAAAAGTAACAGTGAATGTCTCATATGAACCTCTTAATATCGTTAAATGGGTTAATATATGGCCTAATTCTAAAAAAAGAAGTGATTCCTCGCAATTTAAGTGTCTTTTTTTTACCCTTTATCTTCGCCAACAGATTCTTCCTTTGATGGCCTCGTAAGAACTTTTCGTATTAGTACTTATGCACGTCGCCCCGACCGACGGAGGAACGACGTGATCCCTTGCGGGTTTATCAAGAGGGTGTGTTTGTGAATCGGCTAATGGTTCTGATATAATTCTTTGATTCCCTGCTTTTTAAATGCTGCGGCCCGCCATTTTTTGTATAACGCAGACGAATGCAGCAGCCGCTTTTGTTCTTTAGCATTTAATAAGCGCGTTCCGGGAAGGATGGGTGTGGAAGGCAGTGTAATCATATGCGCAACCGAATCTCTTAAAGCGGAGCGAATACCCAGCCCGGCAGCCAGCGCGTTGCCGTGGCAGCTTTCACAGGATCGAGCAGATTTTTGAATGGTGTGCGGCGTGTACACATCCCAGCTCCAGCCGGGTTTACCGTCCGGACGCTGCGGTATCTGCGAATCTAACCAGACATTTTCCGTAGAATCGACATAGGTAATATAATATTGATACAATGGACGGATCGGCGCATACTCCCCGTTTACATTCTTCCCCAATACAACACCCTCCCAGCGGCGAAAGGTCCAGCCCTTGTACCAGGCGCC
>JANTFQ010000081.1 GCA_024763405.1 Calditrichaceae bacterium | reverse complement strand
AATGTACTGGAGCGGGCATAGCGGATGAAAATTGGTTTAATTTCAGATACACACGGTCATCTGCCGGCGGATGTCTTTACGATATTTTCGGATGTGGATTTAATCATTCACGCGGGTGATGTGGGTTCGGAGAATGTGTTAATAGATTTGCAGGCCCTGGCGCCGGTAAAAGCGGTTTACGGCAATATGGATCATGCGCTGCCGGCGGGTAATTTATCCCGGATTGCTTTTATCAAAGCGGAAGAACTGACTCTCTGTGTAACGCATATTTTGAACAACCCCAAAAGTTTTGCTTATGAATTATATAAAATGAATAAAAAAGCAGAGGTGGTTATTTTTGGGCATACGCATCGTCCCGAGGTACAAAAATATAATGAGATTTTATTTATAAATCCCGGCAGCATTGCTTATCCGCGGGATGAGGGTGGACCTTCCGTTGCCATCTTGTCTGTGGTTGGGAGTGAAACCGAAGTCACTTTTTACAAGGTAAAAATCTGAGCGTTGTTTTTAAAAACTGGATTCCCTTTTTTGCGGGAATCCAGAAATTGTTTCAATTAAAAACATTTTAATTGTGTCAAAAAAGGTTTACGTTTTAGCCGTAAATCTCTTTTTCGTTGCATTTACAAACAGCAATATTTTTTTCAACAAAACGCTGTGCACCGGTTTTATCCGAAGCTATCATATTTACTGTTTTAACGTGTGAATAAAACTCACCACATACCGGGCAGGATTTTCCATGCCGGGCTAATTTCTGAGTCTTACTGACAAAATCCTGTTTCTTTGCCATTTCTATTCTCCAATCTTTATTTTGTTGTCTTTAAATCGTCTGAAAGCCGAAGCCAGAATTGTACTGAAGCTTATCAGACGGCTTTTATCATTTTCTGTATATTTATCTTCATTCTTGTTTTCGAGTGAAACCATACCAAAGGCTTCATTTTCATTCTGAAGCGGTACCGACAAGAACGAGCGTAATGAAAAATTTGTTTTTTCGCTACGCGAAAAACGCGGAATAAAATATTCGCCCTTATCAATATTATCGATTAAATAAGGCTTGTTTTTCAAAATCACCCATCCGTGTAAACCTTCATCCAGGCGAAAGGTGGCACCGGCTTTGTACGAATCATCGATTCCGATACTCTTGCGAATGGTGGCCGATTCCCCGTCTGCTTTCCGTATGGCGATAGTGAGCTTCGAAGCCTCAAATTCTTTAATAATAAAATCTGTAAAAATATCGATACACTGCTCAAAATTTTGAGCCTGATTTAACTGATGCGCCAGATTGGAAAGATGCAGCGCCTCTTTTGAGTTATCGATGAGTCCCTGATTTTTAAGCGATTCACGCACAGCAAAGATCGTATTCGTATTAATCTGAAGCAGCAGCGGCTTATCCTGAAGGTTAAAATAATTACTTCCATCGGCATCAAAAAACCAATATAGAACCTGTTGGGCATCAAGCTGGGACCGAAAGGCCAGTAAAGACTGGGGCTGATATTCCGTTAGATCATAAAATGGAAAAATGCCCCCGGCATCTCCGAGATTATTTTCAATTAAAATTCCCTCGTTTTGGCCTAAGAGTGCAATTAAAGCGGTAAATCCGTTTTCCGGTAAATGCAAAGTACTGTTGGTACGCTGTTCAAGAATCTGAATTTTTTCGGAACCGTTTTGATACAGTAAAAACCCATTTTGCGGCAGCGTATAATTCCAGTAAACCGAAAATTGATTTAACAGAAATTGCTTTAGTTCATCATTTGTGTTAAAAACAGCGGCAAGGTGCGCTGGTATGGTGTCAAAGACCGGTTCGGGAACAGCGGCCGGGATTTCCTTCTCCGGCTGTATCGCCTCGGGTTCGTCGTATTCCGGTTTGGTATTCCATTGTTCATAAACCAGGTATGAAATACCTGCTAAAATCAGCAATTTAAACACAAGGTTCCCGGCAGAGCCTAAAAATTCAGGTTCCACAAAAATGCCGACGACAGCGAGAAGATAAAGCCCGATTAATTTGTACACAGACGCAGTATCCCCAAAAATTTGAGAAGGTAATAAGATTAGAGGGCAAAAACAAATTTATTAGGAAACCACAGAGCGAAATTTATCCGTCCCAACACCGGATAAATAATACCTCCGACTGCCGGTTTGAATTACCAGCCGTCGGTAAATTCCATTTTGTGGTTAAACACGTACGTGTTATTTTTCCTGCCCAACCAGTTGTATCTTTTGATCGACATGGGCGGGGGAATTCTTTAGGGAATCTTTTTTAAGGGTTTCCGAAGCGAGGGACGGATGTGGAAGTGCATCCTGCCGGATAAGCTCTGGCTGTGCCTTGGGAGCCGCGCCGCTGATACCGGCCGGAACCGTTTCCACGTTTGAGCCGTCGAAGGTGCTCAGCACAAAAAAGGTCAGAGCGGCTAAAACGGCAGCACCGGAAAATCCAAATGTAAACGTACGTTTGTAACTGGGTTTTGGATCGGCAGGGAAAGTCCCCATAATGCGGGCACGCAGGTTCTGATCAAAGGCATCCGAAGCAGAGATGGCGGCCACCGTATGAATGCGTTCCGTTAACTGTGTAACCTGCTGCAAAACGGTGCGGCATTCTGCGCAAACAGCCGTGTGCGCTTCGACCTGGGCCTGTTCCTCGGGGGTAAGTAAACCATCGATGTAATCGGAAAAATGAGCTTTTGCATTGTCACAAGTGTTCATAGGCATACTTTCTTTGATTGAGTTTGCACGTTAGTCAACGTCTTTCATTAAGTGCTGCAAGTCTGCTTGCAGTTTTAACCGGGCCCGGTTAACGCGTGATTTAACGGTGCCCAGCGGTACCTTTATCATTTCGGAAATTTCGTCATAAGAAAACCCCTGAATGTCACGCAGGATGATGACTTCTTTGAATTTTGGAGACAAGCGCTCGATAGCCTCCTGAATAATGTCATCGGTAATCTGCGTGTTTGTTTCCTGCTCCGGATTATTGGAGTCATCCGGAATGTCGTAATCCTTTTCTTCTCCTCCGTACTGATTGATGGAAAAGAAGGTCCTCCGTCTGCGCTTGCGGAGTTCCGTTTTAGCGAGATTGCCGGCGATGGTATAAATCCAGGTAGAAAATTTGGCAATCTCTTTATAATAATGCTTATTTTTGTAAAGCCGTAAAAATGTTTCCTGCAAAACATCTTCGGCATCGGTCTGGCTGCCAAGAAACCGGTAGATAAAATTTATCAACGGATCTTTGTACCGTTTAACAAGCAAATCAAAAGCGTAATTATCGCCCTGCTGGAAACGGCTGATTAAAACTTCATCGCTCGTTTCATTTTCGTACCGGACTTGGTTTTCCATTTAAAATCTTCTCATTTAACACCCGCAGGTGTGATTAGTTCCAAAAAAAATCAAAAAAATTATTTTATACTTTACAAATCTGATAACACAACATTTGCACCAGAGCATTTTTATCCGCAGCCGATGTTTTGGCGGCAATATCGGCCTCGTGCAGAAACCCGATTACCTGCTCTATTTGCCTTAAGTTGAAGTGGCTAAGCGCTTCGTAAATATCCTTCAGCTGAAACTCGTGCAGATGCATCAACTCGGCCGTTTCCCTGCGGTTTTTCCCTTTGCTTTTTAGCGAACCCGCCTGGAGCAGTTTACGGAAGAAGGCCGATAAAACGGCGTTTAAGGCGGTAATGTCTGTGCCGGTATCTGTTAAGCGGGCGGCGGTCTTCAGGCTGGTTTTAAGCTGCCTGCGCGACAAAGCGCGCTGCAAAGTAAAGACATTGGCTTCCTTCGAGATGCCCGTTGTCTGTTCCAAATCATCAAGAGTAATAGCGCTGCCGTCCCCTTTAAAATCGATGATTTTATTTATCTCCTGGGTTAAACCCAAAAGACTTGTACCGAGCAGATCGATTAAAAACTGAACCGCCTGGGAGTCGATGGCATAGCCTTTTTCCCGACAGTGTTCACTGATCCAGCCACCGATTTTATATTCACGGATAGGGGTGCAGTCGATGGTCTGCGCTTTCTTTGCCAGGGTGGTATAAATTTTAGCGCGCCCTTTTTCCGAAGCGCTAAGCACGAGACAGGTGGTCTTCTGCGGATGTTCTAAGTATTTTGCAAAAGCGTCCGCATCCGTCATTTTCATTTTATCAAAATCCCGCACCAGAACCAGCCGTTGCGCGGCCAGCATCGGATACGACATACAGGCGGAGATGAGCTCGGAAAGGGTGTTCTCGCTGCCGTATAAGATGGTCAGATTCAAATCCTTCGAGCCTTTATCCGGGAACAGATATTTATGCGCCGCTTCAATAAACTGATCCTGAAAAAACTTTTCTTTACCCGGCAGAAAATAGACCGGAGCAATCTTCCCGGCTTTTAGCTGCCCGATTGCGGCTTGTAAGGAAATTGCGGCCATTTACTTTTTTAACGCTTTCACAAATTTAGAATTTAATAGAAGTCCCAGCACCAAAATGACAGCCCACTGAAAAAATGCGGTGCCGAGACTGAATTTTTCAAATGGATTCCACCAGGTTTCGGGATACCAGGAAATGGATTGCACCAGCCACCAGCCCATCATTAAAATAAATTCCAGCGGAATAATAAAATAGAACAAAATACGGAAAATGTTTAGAAAAAGTTTCTGATAGCGCTGGGGCTTTAACCAGTCACTAACAAAATTCCGAACCCCGCTCTTCAGTACGGCGGTCATAAAAAAGGCGCCGCTTAAAATTAAGCCCAGTCCCCAGGCCCAGTCCTGGTTGTCAAAAAAGGTTAAGGAAACGGCGGCAGGCGCTCCGGCAAGCGCGGTGAGCAGGGTGATGAAAATAACGGATTTTTTGCGGCTGATATTAAAATCCATTAAAATCCGCGCAGCCAGTTCGATCATCGAGAGCAAACTGGAAAGCGCCGCGAAAAACAGGGCCAGAAAAAAGATCGAGGCAAAGACCATTCCGCCGGACATCTCGGCAAATAATTTGGGAATGGCGATAAAGGCCAGTCCCTGATTGCCGGACTGCAGCGCCTGTTGGGCGGATGCAACTGAGCTTAGCGCAAAGAGAGTGGGTATGATGGCCAGGCCGGCGATGATGGAAGCGGCATTGTTTCCCAGACCGGCCAGAACAGAGTTGCTGATCACCGGCTCCTGTTCGCGTGCATAAATGGAATAGGTGAGCAGCAGCCCCCAGCCTGCCCCGGTAGACCAGGCCGATTGCGAAAGGGCATCTAACCAGAGTTTGTAATTTGAAAATTGCGCCGTATCAATACTGAAAAAATATTGAACACCTGCTTCGGAGCCGGGCAGGGTAAGCGCTTTTACAGCGGCTATGACCAGTAAAACAAATAGGGCGGGAACGATTATTTTGGAAAATTTCTCCACTCCTTTTGTAATACCACGATAAATAATAAATCCGCCGAGGCCGATGGAAATGAAATGAAAAAATAAGGGCTGATAAACCGAAGCGCTGTAATTCTGCCAGTATTGTTCGTGATTCAGGGTTTGCAGCTGTCCGCTGACGGATAATAAAAAATATTTCAGACTCCAGCCGGTAACGACCGAATAATAGAATAAAATGGCCGTGGTACAGAAGGCCACAAACCAGCCCATCCAGGCGTATTTTTTACCCATAATGGCAACAAAGGAGCCGATAACGCCGGATTTTGCTTTTTTACCGATGGCAAATTCGGCGGCCAAAAGAGGAATTGACCAGATAAACAAAAATAAAAACCAGGGGATTAAAAAGGCGCCTCCGTACTGCCCGGCTAACCGGGGAAAGCGCCAGATATTACCGGCGCCGATGGCCATACCGATAGCAGCGGCCAATAATCCGAAACGGGAACTGAAGTATTCTTTTTTAGGCTGTTTCATTAGTGTACAAAATACCAGATTATACCGAGGGAGCCGACAGCGAAACAGTAGTATCCAAACCACTGCAGGCGTCCCCGTTCAACAATTTTTATAAGCCAGATAATGGCCATATAGCCGGTAATAGCCGACATCAGTCCGCCCGCTAGGAAGGTAAAAAATTCCGTAGATGTAGGGGGCGCATCGAGTATATCCTTAAACTGCAGTACGGCGGCTCCGAGGATGGCGGGAATGGACATAATAAAGGAGAACTTGGCGGCCTTTACGCGATCGATTCCCAAAGCCGTACCGGTGAAAATCGTGCTGCCGCTGCGTGAAATTCCCGGCAGAATTGCAAAGGCCTGAGCAATGCCGACGATGAAGCTGTTGGTAAAACCAAACGGTTTGTCCTGGTTTTTTAGAAACTGGGTTAAAAACATCAGCAGGCCGGTGATAAGAAGCATAAAGAAAACAAGCAGCACACTGGTAAAAGCCTGTTCAACAGCATCTTTAAAAAATAAACCAACGATTACAGCAGGGATGGTTGCCACTACAACAAAAATATCCCAGTTTAAAAATTCCTTCAGTTCCGGGTCTTCGCTTTTTTGCAGCCACACGGCAAAGGGCGCCACAATCATTTTACTTAATTCTTTGCGGAATACAATTAGAACGGAAACTAAAGTTCCGAGATGTACAAATATATCAAATGTAATGCCGCTTACTTCGAAGTTTAATAAATTGGAAAAAAGAACCAAATGGCCGGAACTGGAAACCGGCAGAAATTCTGTTAACCCCTGAATCATCCCTAATATAAGGGCTTTGATAAACTGCTCCATCATCTCTCCATAATAAAAATCACAATACCTAAAATAGAAATTTTTCTGGAAATTAACAAAAGAAATTAACGGACTATGAATATCTTAATTATAAATTTCGTTTTTATATTGACAGAAAATGACAAATAGCAAAAAACAAATAACAAATAAAACCCAATTCCGAATCATCAATTACCGAAATATTGAAGTTATAACAGCTGACAAAGGTATCCTTTGCTTGGAATTTTATTATTGATGCCTTCATAAAAAGTCATAGATGGTGAATACTTAAAGCCTGTCCATAAAGTCAGAGAACAATTAGAATTTTTATGATTCATTCTGGCGTCATAAATACCTCATCCTCAACAAAGTGGCCACTTCTTGGCAACCTTTTCTCCTGAAAGGAGAAGGCCGGGGTGAGGTTTTAAACTACTTTAAAGAAAGAAACAAATTAAAGTATGTCATTTTGAAGCCTGATTTATGCCGAAGGGGTGCCTTAGGACATCGGGCGAGAAAGCCTTTAATATTAAGAGGAAAAGATTTCTCTTCATTTCATTCATCGAAATGACGTCAGCCTGCATAAATATTAACATAAAAATATTTTTTAGGATTATTGGGATTTTGAATTTAATTACTATTTCTGATCTATCCAGGTTAGGATAGCATCAGAATGGATTTCATTCAATAGACGAATATAATTCTCAGACCTTGCTTTTGAACATAAGAAGACCTAAATTTGCACGCTCAAATATGGAATGGAGTGTATCTTTTTTCTGTCATTTTCATCAAACACGGAGTTAGAAAATCTGCAACTGATGAAATGAATGAGGTGAAAAATGAATACAAGTTCACAACCGAAAGTTATCGTCTTTTCAACACCGACCTGTTCCTATTGTAATATGGCAAAGCGCTATTTCAGAGAAAAGAAAATACGGTTTCGCGATGTGGATGTCTCCAGAGACCAGAGAGCCGCGCAGGATATGCAGCGCAGAACCGGCCAGACCGGAGTACCCGTAATTTTGATTAATAACCGATCCATTGTTGGATTTGACAAACCAAAGATAAATAAATTGTTAGGAATAAAGTAAGGAGGTTAATACCATGAATATTCAGCCTTTAGATGACCGCGTGTTAGTTGAACAGGTCGAAGAAGAAGAAAAAGTCGGTTCCATCATTATCCCCGAATCTGCTAAAGAAAAACCGCGTATGGCTAAAGTTATTGCTGTTGGTACGGATGAAGATTTGCAGGAGCATGTAAAAACCGGTGATACCATCATTTATTCTAAGTACTCTGGTGATGAACTGAAAATAGATGACAAGGAATATCTGATTGTGCAGCGTGGCGATATTCTGGCGATTATTAAATAATTGTCTGTTTCATACAAAAAAAAGGCCGCCTGATTTCAGACGGCCTTTTTTTTATTTCTCGGTCATTGTGGTAACACCGTCCCAGTCTGCCCCGGGCGGATTCTGTTTATAGTCAAAACAGCGTTTGTAATAAATTTCAGAAGGTTTGTCATCCGGGAATAGTTTTAAACAATAGGAAAAGATATCGGCTGCATCCATCCATTTCTGATTTCGGTAAGCGGCAATCCCCCTGCCGAACAGTTCCATTAATTTAAAAAAATTGTCCGTAAATTTTGTATCGTTATCAGCCACCAGTTCAAAAACTTCCACTGGTTTCTTCTTTCCTTTTACACGAATGTAGTCCAGGGGGCGGGTTAAAAAATAATCCTTTACCATTTCATACGTAAATTCGGAAATCATAATCTTTGTTCCGTAAAACTTATTGGCGCCTTCGAGACGCGCGCCAAGATTGACATGATCGCCCATAACAGTATAATCAAAAACATCCCTCGAACCCATATTGCCGACGATAACCTCACCGGTATTGATTCCGACACGGGCGCTCAATTCCGGCATCCCCCGTTTAGCCCAGGCTTTGCGCATAAG
>JANTFQ010000080.1 GCA_024763405.1 Calditrichaceae bacterium | reverse complement strand
GGTTGGTACCCCCATCGCACTGGATTTAGCTGCTGATAGATCGCTTTCGGTAACGTTGGTGGATAAAAATGAACAAGCTCTCAAGAGAGCACAACAACACGGCATTTCTATAAAGGCGATGGATTTATCAAATCCTGCAGAAGTATCAAAATTAGTAACAGCGTTTGATTTTGTGGTAAGCGCCGTACCGGGATTTATGGGGTACCGTACCTTGGAAGCGGTAATCGAAGCCGGAAAGAATGTGGTGGATATTGCATTCTTTCCCGAAGATCCTTTTGAACTACACGAAAAAGCGCTTAAAAATAAAGTGACTGCCATCGTTGATTGCGGGGTTGCCCCGGGGATGAGTCATATTCTCACCGGTTATGCGCAACATCTTTTAGACAGCATCCGGAAAGTGCGGATTTATGTGGGGGGGCTGCCTCTTGTCCGAAAATGGCCCTATGAATATAAAGCGGTTTTTTCTCCCTTAGACGTTATTGAAGAATATACAAGGCCTGCGCGGGTTGTGGAAAACGGAAAAGTTGTTATTAAAGAAGCACTATCTGAAGCAGAGTATTTGGATTTCCCGAAAATCGGTACATTGGAAGCCTTTAACAGTGATGGCTTGCGTACCCTGACCAAAACCATTGACGCTCCCGATATGTGTGAAAAAACCCTGCGTTATCCGGGACATATTCAATTGATGCAAGTGCTGCGGCACAGCGGTTTCTTTTCAAAAGAGAACATAAATATTAATGGAAATGATATCAGCCCTTTAGACGTTACGGCAAAACTTTTACAGAAAGACTGGAAGCTGAATCCGGGTGAACAGGATATAACGGTTATGAAAATACAGGCAGAGGGAAAGAAGGGCAGTGAGAGTCTCCGCTATACGTATGATTTATTGGACCATTTTGATGTAAAAACGAATATTCATTCCATGGCCCGGACCACCGGCTACACGGCTTCGGTAGTGGCCCGCCTTGCTGTTTCCGGGAAAATTGACGAAAAGGGCATCGTTGTGCCCGAGTATCTCGGTAAACATCCGCAAATTGTGCAGGAAATTTTAAAGGGCCTGAAAGCACGGGGAATTGAATACATAGAAACTATTGAAAAGATCAGTTAATATTTTTGTTTATTATATTTGCCTTTGTCATTTCAATGCCTAACGTTGTATATTCCCAATTCCAGGTGGCTGAGCGAAGTTTACCCCCTTTGTTTTTTTTCGGGGTCGAATCCCAATTCCAGGTGGCTGAGCGAAGTCGAAGCCCAATTCCCCCATTTGCCATAACTGATATAAAATAATTGACTTGATTTTGGAAAGTTTGTTGTTTATCTTATAGGTGTACGAGCGTACTTATGGAGGGGAAATGAATACACCGAAAAGAATGAGTATAGAATCTTTTGCCGAATCATTGTTTATTTCAGAAGCGGAGCGGGAACATTTTGAAGAACGTGCAGCTATTATGGAATATGAAGCCGGTCTGCCGAGGGAAGAGGCTGAAAAGAGGGCGTTGGAAAGTGTGATACGCTGTCGCGGAGAATTCCGACGAGCGGTTTAATCAGACCTTTAGTAAGTTTTCTTTCTGTATTTTTAAATGCTGTAATTTGGTTAAAAGTATTTCTTCGGCCAAGCCAGACTGTTTTGCGGTTTTCCTTAAATTCCAGTTGTTCTGGTTCAGAAGGTTTAAAAAATAAAGTTTTTCAAATTCTCTTAGAGCCGTATCGTATTTATTGCTCAAAACGTCCGCTTCAATTGTCCTGTCCATTTGTAAGGAGGTTGCAGCTGTTCCATAATCAATTACATTATTCTGTGAGAAAACCACCATACGGTAGATGGCCGATTTCAACTGACGCACATTTCCCGGCCAGGAGGCGGATTTAATGATGGCCAATGCTTCATCACTAAAATGGGTAATGTTACGTCCAAATTTTTGGCAGGCATTTCGTAAAAAGAGATCGGATAGGGGAATTATATCTTCCTGACGGTTCCGAAGCGGCTGAATAAGCAGATTAACAACATTGAGTCGGTAATATAAATCTTCCCTAAATCGTCCGTTTTTGATTTCACTCTGCACGTCTTTATTCGTTGCCGAGATAATACGCAAATCCGATTGGATTTCTTTGGTTCCCCCCAGCATTGAATAGGTACCATCGTGTAAAAAACGCAGCAGTTTCGCCTGAGACGCCACCGGAAGATCGGTGATTTCATCGAGAAACAATGTGCCGCCTTCCGCTTTTGCGATAAAACCCTCCTGCCGGTCATGGGCTCCGGTATAAGCACCTTTCTCATGACCGAACAATTCACTTTCAATAAGCTGCTCGGGAATAGCGCTGCAGTTTACGGCAATAAAAGGGCCGGCTTTACGCCTGCTTTGAAAATGGATAATTTTGGCCAGCAAATCTTTGCCCACACCGCTTTCACCATGAATAAATATTTTAGCGTCTGTCGGAGCAGCCTGCTGTACTTCATTAATAATGTTGACCATTGCCGGACTTTTCCCAATTAACGGAAATTGCCGGCTGATTTCATTTAACAGTGATTGATTGGCCTGTGTTAAACGATGTTTTTCAAGAGCACGTCGGATGGTAATGCGCAGTCTGTCCACATCCAGTGGCTTTTCAAGAAAATCATACGCACCGATTTTTGTGGCAGAAACGGCCGTTTGTAAAGTGGAAGAGCCGGAGATCATTAAAATGGGAAGCTGCGGTTTCTTTTCGACGACCTGTTTTAGTATGTCAAGACCGTCCAGATTTTGATTTAATACAACGTCAATGAGTAATAAGTCCCAGTTTTCAAAGACGGCCCTGTCCAGGCCTTTCTCTGCCCGTATTTCATATTCCAATGGAATTTCATACAAGGCCAGCGCCTTCTGTACTTGTTCACAGTAATCTTTTTGATCATCGATTAAAAGTATTCGTTCCATTTTTTATTCCTTAATCCCCATTAGACTAAAGGTCCAGTATCCGCCATTTTGTTTTTCGAAACGGCCAATTATTTCAGAATTGTGAAAGGACAGGAGCCTTTGCACAATGTTTAATTTTGAAGACGCCGAATTGTTTAAATTTCCCGACTCGAGGGAGGAGAAAGAAGAATCCGGCTCTGCCCCCAAGAAATTATGATTAAAAATTGAACAACTCATGATGTTCTTTTTAGTTTGTTTCCGATTCAGTTTAAAATGAATAATCTGTTTTGGATCTTTGCTGAAGCTTAACTCAATTAAGCTCGAAAAAACAAGTCTAAGAACCTGAGGGTCGGAATGCAGCATCGGAAGCTGAGTATCAAATGTCTTAATCACTGAAATAGCCGGATCGAGTTCTGCAACGACCGACTCGGCAATCTCTTTTATATTCACCGGTTTAAAGTGACGGTCATCTGTTCTGGTAAAAAGGATGGTGTCTTTTAAGCGTCTGTTGGTTTCTTCTATCGCATCAAGTGCGGAATGTAAAAATTCGTAAATGGCTTCCTGATTTTCTGCGGGTATATTCTGCTCTTTCAATATAAAAGATAAATTATGCAGCGCCATTGCCGTGGTTGAGAGCGGGTTTACGGCATCATGCACCAATCGATTTAACGTTTCTTCGTAGGATTTATTTTTATTTTCAATAGTTTCCAGCGCGTACCGCGTATTTTTTTCGCGACTGAAAAATAAAAAAGTAAATCCCGCAAAAACGATAACAAGTACACTTAATCCCACTACCACGAGGACGCTCCACAAAAGTTTTATTGCTTTTCAATTTAGAGAAGTTTTTTAACAGAAACAAACAACAACTCTGTAAATCTTTGATTTCCAAATGGAATTTTAAATCCAAAAAACAAAAAACAATTATCAAATAGATTCAACAATGTCCGGATTAATGGTGATGAACTAAAATTTATTAGAATTTCTTCAAAATAAGCCTCTCATTCCGCCAGCCGGCTGATTTTTCCTCCCTTCCAACAGGCTGTTGCAGTTTCTAAGATTTCTCGCTTATTTCTTCGAAATTCACTCGAAATGACACAGAATGCCTGTCATTTCAAACAAAAAGGAGGATTAAATCCGAGTTTGAGGAGAAATCTTATAATTGAATCCCTTTCTGCAACAGCTTCCCAAAAAAAAGGAGGGGATAAAGTGGTATTCATAGATTTTTAAACGGTTCTAAGTTTAGATTGCCACTTTGCATCTGGTTTTGTAATTTACTAAACCGTATTTATCCTTAATTGGGAATATCAGGAGAACCAAACAATACATGATGCTCGTTTTACTCTTTCTAACCGGATTAACGGCCGGATTCATTAATGTGATGGCTGGAGGCGGTTCCACTTTAACCCTGCCTGTGCTTATCTTTTTAGGCCTGGATGGCGCTCTTGCTAACGGCACAAACCGCCTCGCAATTATGATTCAGAACGTGGTGGCCGTTTATGGATTTCGGAAAAATAAATTCAGCGCTTTTAAAACCAGTTCTCTATATGCGCTCATCACCCTTCCGGGAGCCGTCATCGGGGCTTTTGCCGCCATTCAGTTAGACGATTTCTGGTTTAAGAAAATATTGGGTGTTGTAATTATTTTTGTCATCGCAACACTTTCCGTACCAAAGCCTAAAGAAAAGGATGCGCGTAAGGAAATTTCTTCCAAAAATAAGATATTCCTGTTTTTCTCTCTGTTCGGCGCCGGCTTTTATGGGGGATTTATCCAGGCAGGTGTCGGATTTATTTTAATGGGAATACTCTTTTATTTTGCCGGATTAAATCTGGTTAAAGTAAATATGCATAAGGTTTTCATTGTACTTGTTTACACCATTCCCGCATTCTTAGTTTTTGTATTAAGCGGAAATGTGGACTGGCTGCTCGGGCTTGTGTTAGCGGCCGGGAACGGCGTTGGAGGCTGGATTGCCGCCCGGCTTTCGGTAAGGAAAGGCGAAAAAATAATTCGGATCGTTTTAATGGTTGTACTAATCGGTATGGCGGTTAAGCTGGTTCTTTTTTAAGCAGGAGCAAAGTATGAAAATATTGGTGACCGGTGGAGCCGGATTTATCGGTAGTCATCTTGTGGACAGGCTGGTCGAAGAGGGGCATGAAATTACGGTCCTGGACAACCTATTCCGCGGCCGTCTCCGGAATATAGACGCGCATATTTCCAGCGGACATGTTGAATTTCTCAATCAGGATATACGCAATTTTGATCAGGTAAAAAAGGCCTGTTCCGGTTGTGAGCTGGTGTATCACCTTGCCGCGCAATCCAATGTAATGGGCGCGGTGGAAGATATGCGGTATTCTTTTTCTACTAATGTTACCGGGACTTTCAATGTATTGCTTGCCGCACAGGAAGAGGGCGTGCGACGACTCATTTTTAGTTCTTCGAGGGAAGCTTACGGGGAGGCGGAATATCTGCCGGTGGATGAAAAGCATCCGTTAAATTCAAAAAACTCCTATGGGGCCAGTAAAGCGGCAGGTGAAAAATATTGTCAGGTTTTTCAAAACAGTGGTGATTTGGAAGTCGTCATTCTCAGACTGGCAAATGTGTACGGACCTCGGGATTTTAATCGGGTAATCCCAATTTTTATAGAAAATATTAAGCGTGGAAAAGACATCACTATTTATGGCGGAAAACAGTTGATTGATTTTATTTCGGTTCCCTTTGTGGTGGACGTGATGCGTCTCGCGGCGCATAACAGGGAAGCGCTTTCAGGACCGGTGAATGTAGGCTCCGGACAGGGAACCACCTTGTTCGAACTGGCAAATCGCTTAATGACACTCTTCGGGAAAAACAACCAGGTCGTGGTAGAAGCCGCCCGCAGTGCAGAAGTTGTAAAATATACTTCCGATTTAAAGCGCTTTAAAGCAATCTTTCAAACAACACCGGCAGGGGACCCGCTGGAGTATTTAAAAGAGATGGTTTGATTTTCTTAGACCATCACTCAAATTTTAAATACGGTATTCTGCATCCTGTTTTCCCGGACTTTTCGTTCTGCTATAATTATGTCGTTGATGTTGTTTGAAATTGTAAAAAAAGGAAAAAATAATTAATCCTTTGCAAAAATAAACCGAATACCTAAGCATTGATGCGATAAACCGTGAGGAGCAGTGCATGCAGTACACATTTAAATCAGAAAAAGATGTTATCGTTGTTGTCATAGGCGAAAAAAGAGCCACGGTCGATTTCAGCGCCGAGTTGAAAGAGGACTTGATTCTTAAAATTGAAGAAGAAAATAAAAATGTTGTGGTGGATTTAACCGCTTGTGAATTTGTAGACAGTTCATTCCTTGGAACGCTTGTGGCAGGACTTAAAAAAACAACGATGAAAAACGGCGACCTTAAATTGGTAGGGCTTAATCCACCGGTGCGGGCGATGTTTGAATTAACACGTTTATACCGCATTTTTGATATTTTCGAATCTGTGGATGAAGCGCTTAACAGCTTTTAAAAATGCAGCCATACGAAGTTGATCCATGTCACTACTCGTAATTCTAATTTGCGTTACTTATTCTGTTTAATCATTGATGTTAGCCAGGAACCGGAGCTGCGTTGCAGGTAAACTATGCGTCTAAATTTTGATAAAGAAATTCTTGAGGACCTTGACAAAAGTATAAAATACGAATGGCTGGAATATAACCGCAAGGGAGCCTATTCTGCTTCAACCATTATCGGGATGAATACACGCCGTGAACACGGCCTTTTAAATATTCCGCACCAGAATGAAGACCAGATTGCGGTCATTCTTTCCAAGTTGGAAGAATCCGTATTTGTCGATAACCGTCTCTATGAAATATCCACTAACCAATACAGCACGAATATTTTTCCTGAAGGCTACCGCTTTCTGGAAAAATTCAGCCTCGATCCGTTTCCTTCTTTTTATTTTTCAATTGAAGACCGCCGGATTCAGAAAACCCTTTTTCTGCATGAGGCACGAAATCTTTTGGTCATTCGATACACCTTAAAAAATCAGGGACGTCCTGTTAAACTAGTAATTAAACCATTTCTTGCCGGCCGGAACAACCATGAATTAGCGGCTGAAATCCAGGGCCTTAATACAGATTCGTACCTCGGACAAAATTTTGTGCGCTGGGCTCCCCGTCCGGATATTCCCGAATTAAATGTCCATTACAACCGAGGTGAATTTATTCCCGCGACCTTATGGTACCATAATTTTTTCTACCGCAATGACGATAAGTCGGATTCGAATAGAACAGAAGATTTATTAAATCCCGGATTTTTTCAGGCGGAACTGCAGCCGTATCAGAATCTTGATTTATTTATTACGACGGAAGATATATCAGATCTATCATTGGAATATGAGCAGATATACCGGGAACAGACTTCCTTACGTGTCAGCAGCACAGCAAATGCCCCCCTTGACGTCCTTCAAAATGGGTTTACAATTGCTTCTGCCAGCAGTAAAAAGACGATTCCGATGTCATTTATAAAAACCGATAAATCAGTACGCAATCTATTATTTTGTATGCCGGCCTTGCTCACCGTTAAAAACGATAATGAACAGTTTCTATCACTCTTTAAAAATCTGATAAATGGTCTGGAACAGGGACTGCTGCCCGTAGAGTTTCCATATTCACAAAATGGAAAAGTGTACCGGCAGGCAGATACACCTCTTTGGCTTATTAATCACGCCTATTTTTACTTTTTGCAGACCCAAGATGTTTCCATTTTTTCGGATGAAATGATTCAAAAATTTAAAGGCATAATTGAGGCTTTTACAAAGGGTACTTCCGCCAATATATATACAGATAAAACCGGTCTTGTTTTTAGCGGTGATAAGGCGACAAACAGCGGTTGGTTTCCATTAAAAGATAAAACAGGTGGTGTGGTGCGCTATGGTTATCTTCTGGAAGTTAACGCGCTTTGGTATAATGCCCTGAAAATAATGGAAGAAATTTTTATGCTTCTTAAAAAGAAGCGGCAGGCCACCAAATACGGACGAATGGCAGAAAAAGTACAGCTTGCTTTTAAAAAAATATTGTATGATGAAAAAACAATGCAAGTGTATGATTATGTCGGTACGCAGCACCACGCGAGCGAATTCCGTTTAAATCAGATTATTCCACTGACCCTTCCATTTTCTGTGCTGGAATCAACATTGGCCAAGCGGGTTTTAATGAAAATCGATGAAGAACTGGTAACGCCTTACGGACTGCGTGTATTAAGTAAAAAGCAAAACCGCTTCACCACGGTAGAACCGGGTACGTTATCCCGCAAAAACGCCGCTTTTTACAAACAGGCAATTTGGCCATGGACAATTTCATTATACGTTCAGGCTGCAATAAATTATAAACACGATAGTGCTCATTTGAATCAGGATCTGATAAAATACTTCCAGCCCGTTTTTGAATTACAGGATGAGGGTTTACTCGGATTTTTCCCGGAAGCTGTATTATTAAATGATTTTCTGCATCAGTTCGGAATTCAGGATTCTGTATTAACGATGGCAAATATTGCCCACGCTTTTACGATGCTTCAGGAAAATTGAGAGGGAAAGAAGGCGCGAACCTTTTTCCCGTTTGATAAATTATCCTTTAATTTAAGAGGGTGCCTGATTCCTTTCAGGCGTCCCTCAAAAGTAGTTCTTAAAGTAATTCCTTTGTCAGCGAAGAAGCAACATTTTCTGATATGCTGAAAATTGTTTTTTTGTATCCATTCCAATCGCGCTGATGCGGCAGAAATAGGTTCCGCTGGGAACGTCTGCGCCAACTGTATTCTTCCCATTCCAAGTAATATGATGCGTCCCTGTCTGCTGTTCTCCA